>DASZUO010000015.1:0-13146 GCA_035547575.1 Amycolatopsis sp.
GATATCACGGTGCCCCAGGGCCGCAAGCTTGCGTTGTCGGGCGCGCGTCGGGCATGGAGGTTGCGGCCCTGGCTCACCGTGATCGTTGCTGTTCAGGCGACGGGATGACCACACCGGCCGGCTTCGTTTGCTGGCGTTTACCGGCTGAGGAGTTCCGACAGGAATGCCTCCACCGCACCTCGGTACTCGTCTGGGGCATCGTCGTGGACCATGTGAGCCGCGCCTTGTATGACTACGTGCCTGGCGTTCTGTGCACGGGCTGCCAGCTCGGCTTGCTGACCGTCCGGCATGGCGGTGTCGCCCGCTTCGATGACCAGCATCGGGCACGTGACGCCGTCCACAAAGGACCAGTAGTCCCTGCGGCCCCACTCTGCCGCGATCTCGTAGAGGTCTTCCAGATCGGCCATCAGGTGGTAGCCGTCGGGGCGTTCCGCCATGCATTCGGCGAAGTAGTTTCCCGCGCTGCCGAAGAACTCTCGCACGTGCGCCAGGGACTCGAACGGTGCCGGCCAGGAATCGAAGTAGCCGCGCCAGGCATCGATGGTGCGGCCGCGCTGGTCCGGGGCCATGTCCTCGACGACAACCGCCCGGACCAGCTCCGGATAGGTCGCCGCCGTGGCCCAGGCATGCAAGCCGCCCATGGAGTGGCCGATGAGGACTGCCGGCTCGGCGAAGGTGCGGAGCAGGGCGGCTACGTCCTCGACGAACTGCTCCGTCGTCCACGGGCCCGAGCGCGTGGCGTGGCCGTGACCTCGGGCGTCCAGGCCCACCACGTGTCCGTAGCGCTTGAGCCACTGTGCGACCGCCCACCAGGTGCGCGCGCGGCCCATCAAGCCGTGTAGCAGCACGATCGGCGGGCCTTCGCCGCCGAAGTCCACGACGCCCGGAGTCACCATTCCCGGAGCCTGGCACACCGCCGCCGCGCTATGCGGCCGACCCGCTGTACATTTTCAAGCATGGCAGTCGTCGTGAAGATCAACGCTATCGAGGTGCCCGAGGGCTCCGGCCCGGAGCTGGAGAAGCGGTTCGCGCACCGCAAGCACGCGGTGGACTCGCAGCCGGGCTTTCTCGGCTTCGAACTGCTCCGGCCGATCGCCGGTGACAACCGCTACTTCGTCGTCACGCGGTGGGAGTCCGAAGAGGCGTTCAAGGCGTGGGCCGCGGGGCCGGCGCAGGACGCGCACGCCGGTGAGCGCAGGAATCCCGTCGCGAGCGGCGCGAGCCTGCTCGAGTTCGAGGTCGTCGATCTCTGAACACCCCGGACCTGGACAAGGCGGCCGCGCTGATCGACGGCGCGGACGCCCTGCTGGTCTGCGCCGGGGCCGGGATGGGCGTCGACTCCGGCCTGCCCGACTTCCGCGGTGACGAGGGATTCTGGCACGCCTACCCGCCGTACGCGCGACTCGGTCTCCGGTTCGACGAGCTGGCCGATCCTCGGCACTTCGCCGAGGACCCGGCCCTGGCCTGGGGTTTCTACGGCCACCGGCTCGGGCTGTACCGCGACACCACGCCGCACGAGGGCTTCCGGCTCCTGCGCACCTGGGGCGAAGGCAAACCGGGCGGCGTCGCCGTATTCACCTCCAATGTGGACGGACAGTTCCAGGAAGCCGGGTTCGACCTGGTCGCCGAGGTGCACGGGTCGATCCGGCACCTGCAGTGCACCATCCCGTGCGGCCCTGGCATCTGGCCCGCGGACCTGGACGTGGGCGTCGACCCCGGCACCATGCGGGCCCGAGAACCGCTGCCGACCTGCGTGAACTGCGGCGAACTCGCGCGGCCCAACATCCTGATGTTCGGCGACTTCGACTGGATCTCCCGGCGTAGCGACGAGCAACTGCGCGCGGTCAACGACTGGCGGCGGGCGAACCGGAACGTCGCCGTCGTCGAACTCGGCGCGGGCAGCGCGATCCCGACCGTGCGCCGCTACGCCGAGCTTGCCGCCGCGACCAACGGCGCGCTCATCCGCGTCAATCCACGCGAACCCGACGTCCGGCACGGCCACGGCGTCTCGCTGCCCTACGGCGCGCTGGACACGCTGACCGCGTTGAACGCGCTGCTCACGGCAGAGTGAGTTCCGCGAACGCCGCCTTGTGGTCGGAACCCGGCACGTCGAGCACGCGGTAGCCGTCCACGGCGACGCGCGGGTCGACCAGCACGTGGTCGATCGTGACCGGGGGCGGCAGCAGCCCGGAGGGCCAGGTCGGGACGAACCCGTCGCCCCGGTTGCCGGCCGCGTCGACGTAACCGGTGCCGAGCAGGTCGCGCATCGCGGCGTGGTCGAGCGTCGCGTTGAAGTCCCCGGCCAGCACCCGCACCGGACCGGCGGAGTCGGGCTTCGGCATGCGCGCCATGTCGTGTTTCCACAGCGACGCCGACGAGACCGGCGCGACGGTGTGCACCGCGACGATGTCGACCGCCGTGCCGCCCACATCGACGCGGGCGCTGGGCTGCTCCATCTCGCCCGGTCCGACGAGCGACAGCTCGGTGAGCGGGTAGCGCGAGGCGATACCGGAGCCGTTGGCGCCCCGGTGCGCTTTCATGACCCGGTACGGCAGCAGGTCGAACAGCCCGGCGTCCTGAAACTCCTGCACCTCGTGCTGAGTCAGCTCGAGCAGGTTCAGCACGTCGACCTGGTTGTCTCGGACGAGCCGCACGATGCTGTCCACGTCGGCCTGCCCGAGGTACTGGTTCGACGACATGATCCGCAGCTTCGGGCCGTGCGCGTCCGCGCGAGCCGACGGGATCGTGCGCGGCAGCACCATCGCGACCAGCGCGATCGCAACCGCCACCGCGATACCGCCGATCCACCAGTGCCGGAACCCAAGTGCGAGACCGCCGAGGAGCAGCCCGGCGACCGTGCAGTACGGGGTCAGCGCGAGCAGCGCGGCCGTCAGCAGGCCACCGTCGATGCCCAGCAGGCGCAACGCGGCGAGCAGCACGAAACCGGCGGTCAGCACGGCGAACACGATCATGCGCCCAGTCTTCACCCGGGACCTTTTCCGGGGCTCGGTCTCGGGTGGATCGGCGATGTGCACCAGACCAGTCATACCTGATAACGGCTGAGAGGGACCTGTCAGCGTCGTGTGCGCGGCCTGCCAGCGAGCACGGGCACTGTGGGTTCAACGCGACAACGACCGGAGGACCGCGCGAAGGCGCCGGCAGCGAAGCAAGGCGGCGAAGCGCGGACCGACCGGGTGCGGGGTGTCCCGCAAGACACAGGAGGATGCGATGTCGCTCGCGATCCAGGCGGAAGGCCTGGTGAAACGATTCGGGGAAACCACAGCGCTGGCGGGGGTCGACTTGGAGGTGCCGACGGGCAAGGTCGTCGGCGTGCTCGGCCCGAACGGGGCAGGCAAGACAACGGCGGTCCGGATTCTGGCCACGCTGCTGCGGCCGGACGCGGGGCACGCGACGGTCGGGGGCTACGACGTCGTGCGCGATCCGATCCGGGTGCGGTCGGTGATCGGTGTCACGGGGCAGTACGCGTCGGTGGACGAGGACCTGTCCGGCACCGAGAACGTGGTGCTCATCGGGCGGCTGCTCGGACTGTCCCGCGCCGACGCGAAGGCCCGCGCGGCCGAGTTGCTGGAGCAGTTCGAGCTGACCGACGCCGCCGGGCGCGCCACCAAGACCTACTCGGGCGGCATGCGGCGGCGGCTCGACCTGGCCGCGAGCCTGGTCGGACGCCCGCAGGTGCTCTACCTCGACGAACCGACGACCGGGCTGGACCCGCACGCGCGCAACGAGGTGTGGCACGTGGTGCGGCGGCTGGTCGAGGACGGCTCCACCGTGCTGCTCACCACGCAGTACCTGGAGGAGGCGGACCAGCTGGCCGACAGCATCACGGTGTTCGACCACGGCCGCGTGGTTGCCGAGGGGCGTGCCGACGAGCTCAAGCGGCGCGTCGGCGGGCAGACGCTGCAGGTGCGCCCGACCTCGCTCGCCGACATGGACGTGGTCGCCCGGATTCTCGGTGACCTGACCGGGGTGACACCGGCCCGCGACCTGGACGCCGGGCTGCTCACCGCACCCGTGTCCGATCCCGTCCTGTTGTCCGCTTTGGTCCGAAAACTCGACGACGCCGGGATCACCGCCGACGAGCTCGCACTGCGCTTGCCGAGCCTTGACGAGGTGTTCCTTGCCCTGACGGGAAAGCCCGTGGAGGCGGTCGCATGATCGACGGTCGCGACAGCCTGGTCATGCGACCGGCCCGGGTGTGGGTGTCACGCAAGAAACTGTTGGAGGTGCTGGTATGACCGCCGCCGTCATCGGCGCTCCGCCGAGGTACGTGAGCCCGGCGCAGGCGCTGCAAAACGGACTCTCCCTCGCCTGGCGCGGGGTGCTGAAGATCCGCAAGAACCCGGAACAGCTGGTGGATGTCACGATCCAGCCGATCCTGTTCCTTGTCCTGTTCGTCTACCTGTTCGGCGGCGCGGTCGCCGGCAGCACGGGCGCGTACCTGCAGAACCTGACGCCGGGCCTGCTGGTGCAGAACACGATCTTCGCCAGCCTGTCGGCAGGCGTCGCGCTGAACACCGATGTCAGCAAGGGCGTCTTCGACCGGTTCCGCAGCATGCCGATAGCCCGGTCGGCACCGCTGGTGGGCGCCGTGCTCGCCGACATCGTGCGCTACCTCGTCGCGATCGGGGTGTTGCTGATCATGGCGACGATCATGGGCTTCCGGATCCACACCGATCCGGGCTCGGCGATCCTGGCGGTGGCCGTGATGCTGCTCGCGGGCCTGTGCTTCTGCTGGATCGCGGTGTTCGTCGGGATGCTCGTCAAATCGCCGGGTGCCGTGCAGGGGGTCATGATCGCGTTCATGTTCCCGCTGACGTTCGGCAGCAACGTGTTCGTGCCCAGCGGCACGATGCCCGGCTGGCTGAAGGCGTGGTCGGACATCAGCCCGGTGAGCCAGCTGGCCGACACGATGCGCGGCCTGCTCGACGGCGGCCCGGTCGGGGGTCCGCTGCTGGGCAGCCTCGCCTGGATGGCCGGCATCGTGCTGGTGTTCTTCCCGCTCGCGATGCGCGCCTACCGGCGCCGGGTGGGCTGAGCGCGGTCAGAACTGGGCGACGAGGTGGGCGATGGCGTCGGGTTTGGACAACCCGGCGCCACGCTCGTATGCGGCACGGTAGCCGTCCTCGCCGAGCACGGCCGACAGGTTCACCACCAGTTCGGCCAGCTCCGGATCGCCTTCGTCGAAGGCGCCGCGGATCGTTTTCGTCGCGCCGAGGGTCCACGCGGAGAGTTCGGGCTTGCCCTCCAACGCGAACAGCCGCGCGGCGATCTGGGCGGCGCGGGCGACGTCTGGCATGTCCTGTCGCTGGCTCGACGTTCGCAGCGCCTCGGGCAACACCGCACGCGCCCGCACGACGTCGCCCTCCTCGAGCGCCAGTGCCGCCGTGAACATCGCGATCCACTCGTCGGCCATGCCCGGCGGGAACGGAAGCCCCGGCCGCTGGTCGCGCAACCAGTCGAGCGCCTGGTGCGCCCGGGGCAGATCGCCGGTCCGCCGTCCGAAGTCGATGATGCCGAACCGCACGATCGCGGAGTACTCCTCCTGCCCGTACTGGTCCGCGATCTGCTGCGCCTCGGCCAGGTCGCGCCACGCGCCCTCGGGATCGCCCGCCCGCAGCCGCTCGCCGGCCAGGCTGCACAACTGCTGCACGATGTCGTCCACCGACGCCAGCTCACGCGCCATCGCCAGCCCGCGCTGGTACATGGCGATCGCCTGCTCGTGCTCGCCCCGCAGGGAATGGCTGCCCGCCTGCATCGCGAGCGTCATCGCGACGCCCCAGCGGTCGCCGAGCTCCAGAAACCCCGCCAGCGCCTCGCCCCGAGCCCGTTCGCTCCCATCGAAATCGCCTTCGTCGTCGAGAAAGAATGCCTCCGCCCAGCACGTGCAGGCCCGAACCCACGGATCGGGATGCCCGGACATCCGGAGCAGTTCCCGGTCGGCCAGTTCCTTCTCACGGGCCAGAAACGCCAGCATCGGGATGGCCAGCCCGAGCGGTGGGTAGCGCTCGATCGCGCCGGTGTCGACGCAGTCGTCGATGATCTGACGCAGCCCGGCGACGTTGCCGATGTGTGGCAAGGCCTCCATCAGCGTCTTCAGCGCGGTCAGTGAGGCGCGCGCGTCGGCCGGGATCCGGTCGGCGAAGCCGAGCACGTCGTAGATGTGCTGCCGCACCTGGTGTTCGAAGCCGCGGATTATCCAGTACCAGATGAGCCCGGTGACGTAGCGGTATGCGGTTTCGGCGTCGTCGCGGTCGATCGCCGAGCGCAGGCCGGTGATCATGTTGTCGTGCTCGGCCTCGAACGCCGCGATGGCCGTGAGCTGGTCGGCCCGGCGCAGCGCGGCCTCGTGCGACTCCGCGACGTGCAGGTAGTACGCGGCGAACCGGCGCACGACCTCGTCGCGTTCACCGGCCTCGTCGAGCCGTTCCTCCCCGTAGGCGCGGATGGTCTCCAGCATCCGGTACCGTGGCTCGACGCCGTCCATACCGTCCACAATGGACTTCTCAACCAGCGAGCCGAGCACGTAGACGACGTCGTCCTCCGGCAGCGACTCGTCGGAACACACCGCCTCCGCGGCGGAAACCGTGACACCACCGGGGAAGACGGACAGCCGCCGGGCCAGTACCCGCTCGGGTTTCTCCAGCAGGTCCCAGCTCCACTCGACCACGGCGCGCAGCGTGCGCTGCCGCGGCAACGCGACCCGGCTGCCAGACGTGAGCAGCCGGAACCGGTCGTCGAGCCGCTTCGCGATCTGCTCGACGTTCATCGAGCGCAGCCGCGCGGCCGCGAGCTCCAGCGCGAGCGGCATCCCGTCGAGCCGGCGGCAGATCTCCGCGACCGGCTCGTGCGTGGTGTCGTCCAGGACGAATCCGGGCCGGACGGTGCCGGCACGCTCGACGAACAGCCGCATCGCCTCGGACTCTTCGAGGGGGCCGAGGTGACACAGCGCCTCGCCGGTGATCGCGAGCGGTTCGCGGCTCGTCGCGAGAAGGCGCAGGCCGGGCACGCGCGTCAGCAGTTCGTGCGCGAGCTCGGCCGCGGAGGCGACCAGATGCTCGCAGTTGTCCAGTACCAGCAAGCCTTCGCCGCTGCCGATCAGCTCGGCGATGCGGCCGACCTGATCGGGAGGATGCAAGGCGGGCGCCGCGTTGCTGAGCCGCATGTCCAGCGAGCCCAGCGCGCCGAGCACGGCACTGGTGATGTCACCGGCGTCGCGCACGGCGGCCAGCCCGACGAACCACACGCGTCCCCGCGCATGGGCGGGATGGCGCACCGCGGTCTCGGTGGCCAGCCGCGTCTTGCCCGAACCACCGGGTCCGACGAGCGTGACCAGCCGTGCGTGGCGCAACGAGCGCGCGAGCTGGTCGAGCTCCTTGCCACGGCCGACGAAACTGGTCAGCCGCACCGGCAGGTGGTCGGTCTCCGGCCGCGGCGTCGCGACCTCGCCGCGCAGCACCGCGAGATGCACCTCGCGCAGTTCGGCGGACGGGTCGACGCCCAGTTCGTCGGCGAGGATCACGCGGGTGTGTTCGAAGACGGCGAGCGCGTCGGACTGCCGCCCCGCCGCGTACAACGCGCGCATCCGCAGGCCGGCGAGCCGTTCGCGCAGCGGGTGTGCCGCCCCCGCGGCCTCGAGGTCGGCGAGGACCTCGGCGTGCCGGCCCAGTTCCAGCTCGGCCTGGAACCGATCCTCTGCCGCGGCGAGCCGCAGGTCCGCCAGCCGGGCCGCGGGCGCCTGCGCGAACGGCGCGTCGAGCACGTCGGAGAGCGCCTCGCCCTGCCACAGGCCGAGCGCCTCACCGAGCACGACGGCGGCCTCGGCGTGCCGCCCCGCGGCCAGGTCGCGCCTGCCTCGCGCGGCCAGTTCCTCGAACCGGTGCACGTCGACGGACTCGACGCGCAGCACGTACCCACCGCTGCCGGATGTCAGCCGGGTGCTGTCGCCCAGCGCGCGGCGGAGCCGGGAGGCCAGGGACTGCAAGGCGTTCGCGGCTTCCGCGGGCGGTTCCACGCCCCACAGGCCGTCGATGAGCGACTCGGCGGAGACCGGCCGTCCGGCGTCCAGCGCGAGCCTGGCCAACAGCATGCGCAAGCGAGCGCCGCCGATGTCGATCGGCGTGCCGTCGTCCGCCCGGACACGCACCGGGCCGAGAAGTGCCACCTGCACTGGTCCAGCTTTCCAGAAAGCGGGGCGCGGCGTTACGGTCGTCCTCATGCGAGGCACGCTGGTCCTGCTGACGGCCTTGCTGCTCGGTGGTTGTACGGCCGACTCGTCGCGCCCTGGGCCCGGCGCGGACGGCGCCGGTGACAGCTACTACCCGCAGGACGGCAACGGCGGTTACGACGTCGCCAACTACCGGCTGTCGATCGACTACGACCCACCTACCCGGCTGCTCACCGGTGACCAGCTGATCTTCGCGGAGGCCACCGCGAACCTCAGTTCGTTCAATGTGGACCTGTCCGGTTTGACCGTTGATTCCGTTGCTGTCGATGGCAGGCCCGCGCAGTTCACGCGCACCGGCAGGCACGAACTCGTCATCACCCCGGAGCGGACACTGACGCGGGGCGGGCGGTTCGCGACGGAAATCCGGTACCACGGCATCCCACAGGCGGTCGACGGGAACGGCTGGCAGTACGCGGCGGACGGCGGCTCGTTCGTCATGGGCGAGCCGCAGGGAGCGGCCACGTGGTACCCGGTGAACGACACGCCACGGGACAAGGCCACGTTCGAGCTGACGGTGCACGTGCCGGACGGCTGGAGCGCGGTGTCGACCGGCCGGAACGTGTACGCGGACACCTGGGACTCGGGCGCGCCGACGGCGCCGTACCTTACGACGGTTGCGATCGACCGGTGGGACATCCGGCGCGGGCAACTCGCCGACGGGACGCCGGTGGTCAACGCGTTCGCGCCCGGCGTGCCGCAGTCGGCGAAGGACGCCGCGGCACGGTTGCCGGAGATACTGGAGTTCCTCGAGTCGAAGTTCGGCCCGTACCCGGTCGGCGCGGCGGGCGGGATCTTCCTGACCGAGCCGGTCCCGGCCTCGCTGGAGACGCTGGGCCGGCCGACCTACTCGGGCCGCGCGGGCGACGTGCAGACGATCGTGCACGAGAACGCGCACCAGTGTACGGGAATTCGGTCTCCGTGCGGAGCTGGAAGGACATCTGCCTCAACGAGTGCTTCGCCTCGTACGCGCAGTGGCTCTGGTCGGAGGCGAAGGAGGGGCAGAACCTCGACGACCGGTTCCGGCAAGAGGTGGCGGCCGCGCCGGAGCGCCTGTGGCAGGCACGGCTGTACGACATGGGTCCCGGTCAGGAGTTCACCGGCGTCTACCGGAAGGGCCCGCTGGCCCTGCACGCCCTGCGGCGGCGCATCGGCGACCCGGCGTTCGACGAGGTGATCCGCACCTGGCCGGCCACCCACCGCAACGGCAATGCGAGCCTGCCCGAGTTCCAACGCTACGTCGAGGACCTCACTCACCAGGACCTACGCGGCTTCTTCCAGGCGTGGTTCTACGGAACGGGTAAACCGGCACCGGAGTACCTGGGGACTGTTTAGCGCCTGGGGCGTCGGGAATGTCAGGCGCTTGGTGCGCGGGTCTACGCCTTGCAGGTCGATCTGGCCGAGGCGGACGGCGTGGAGCGGCTCTACACCGCCGCGAAGGCCGTGGGACGGCCGGTGGACGCGGTCGCGATCAACGCCGGCATCGGCGTCGGCGGACCGTTCGCGGACACCGAACTGAGGGCCGACCTGCCTGTTGTCGTTCTCCGAGGCGCTGCGCAACGAACTGAAGGACACGGACATCGCCGTGACGGCGCTGATGCCAGGGCCGACCGACACCGAGTTCTTCGACCGGGCCGGGCTGACCGACACGAAGCTCGGCACGTCGGCCAAGGACGACCCCGCGCAGGTCGCCAGGCAGGGCTTCGACGCGCTCATGCGGGACAAGGACCACGTCGTCGCCGGCTCGGCGAAGAACAAGGTGATGGCGGGCGCGGCCAAGGTCACGCCGGAAGCCGCAAAGGCGCAGGCCCACCGCAAGATGTCCGAACCCGGCTCGGCCGAGCGCTGAAGCCCGTAACGACCAGTGCCCCCAGGGAACGAGTCCCTGGGGGCACTGTCGTGCGGTCGCTTACTCCGCGTCGGCCTCGCGCGAGCCGATCGACACCGGCGGGGCGTCGGGCACCTCGAGCGGCTTGGGCTCGCCGCGGAACACGAAGTGCGCCTTGTCGTCCTTGTCCTCGGGGTTGCCGCTCCACCCCTCGACGTCCACGATGATGATCTGCCCCGGCTGCACCTCGCCGAACAGGATCTTCTCGGACAGCTGGTCCTCGATCTCCCGCTGGATGGTGCGGCGCAGCGGACGGGCACCGAGCACCGGGTCGAAGCCACGCTTGGCCAGCAGCGCCTTCGCCTTGTCGGTCAGCTCGAGCGCCATGTCCTTGGCCTTGAGCTGGGTCTCCACCCGGGTCGCCATCAGGTCCACCATCTCGATGATCTGCTGCTGGGTGAGCTGGTGGAAGACGATGATGTCGTCGATCCGGTTGAGGAACTCGGGCCGGAAGTGCTTCTTCATCTCCTCGTTGACTTTTTGCTTCATCTTGTCGTACTTGGCTTCGCCTTCGTTGCCGGAGGAGAAGCCGAGGCTCACGGACTTCGAGATGTCCTGCGTGCCCAGGTTGGAGGTGAAGATCAGCACCGTGTTCTTGAAGTCGACCGTGCGGCCCTGACCGTCGGTGAGGCGCCCGTCCTCCAACACCTGCAGCAGCGTGTTGTAGATCTCCTGGTGCGCCTTCTCGATCTCGTCGAACAGCACCACGGAGAACGGCTTGCGCCGGACCTTCTCGGTGAGCTGGCCGCCCTCCTCGTAGCCGACGTACCCCGGAGGGGCACCGAACAGCCGCGAGGCGGTGTAGCGGTCGTGGAACTCGCCCATGTCGATCTGGATGAGCGCGTCGTCCTCGCCGAACAGGAACGCCGCCAGCGCCTTGGACAGCTCGGTCTTACCGACACCGGACGGACCGGCGAAGATGAACGAACCGGACGGGCGCTTCGGGTCCTTCAGGCCGGCGCGGGTGCGGCGGATGGCCTGCGAGACCGCCTTGACGGCGTCTTCCTGGCCGATGATCCGCTTGTGCAGCTCGTCCTCCATGCGGAGCAGACGCGTGGTCTCCTCCTCGGTGAGCTTGAACCCGGGGATACCGGTCCAGTTGGCAAGGACCTCGGCGATCTGCTCGTCGTCGACCTCGGCGACGACGTCCAGGTCACCGTCCTTCCACTGCTTCTCCCGCTCGGACTTCTGGCCGAGCAGCGTCTTCTCCTCGTCCCGCAGCCGGGCGGCACGCTCGAAGTCCTGCGCGTCGATCGCCGACTCCTTGTCGCGGCGGACGGCCGCGATCTTCTCGTCGAACTCGCGCAGGTCGGGCGGAGCCGTCATGCGGCGGATGCGCATCCGGGCACCGGCCTCGTCGATCAGGTCGATCGCCTTGTCCGGCAGGAACCGGTCGTTGATGTACCGGTCGGCGAGGGTGGCCGCGGCGACCAGCGCGGAGTCGGTGATCGACACGCGGTGGTGCGCCTCGTACCGGTCGCGCAGGCCCTTGAGGATCTCGATGGTGTGCTCGAGCGAGGGCTCGCCGACCTGGATCGGCTGGAAGCGGCGCTCCAGCGCGGCGTCCTTCTCGATGTACTTGCGGTACTCCTCGAGCGTGGTGGCGCCGATCGTCTGCAGCTCACCGCGGGCCAGCATCGGCTTCAGGATCGACGCGGCGTCGATCGCGCCCTCGGCGGCGCCCGCACCGACCAGCGTGTGCAGCTCGTCGATGAACAGGATGATGTCGCCGCGGGTCTTGATCTCCTTGAGCACCTTCTTCAGGCGCTCCTCGAAGTCACCGCGGTAGCGCGAGCCCGCCACCAGCGACCCGAGGTCGAGGGTGTAGAGCTGCTTGTCCTTGAGCGTCTCCGGCACCTCGCCCTTGACGATGTTCTGCGCGAGCCCCTCGACGACGGCGGTCTTGCCGACGCCGGGCTCCCCGATCAGCACCGGGTTGTTCTTGGTACGGCGGGAGAGCACCTGCATGACCCGCTCGATCTCCTTGCCGCGCCCGATGACCGGGTCGAGCTTGCCCTCGCGGGCGGAGACCGTCAGGTTGCGGCCGAACTGGTCCAGCACGAGCGAGGAGGACGGGGTGCCCTCACCGCGGCCCGCACCGGCCTCGGCCGGCTCCTTGCCCTGGTAACCGGACAGCAGCTGCAGCACCTGCTGGCGCACCCGGTTGAGGTCCGCGCCGAGCTTGACGAGCACCTGAGCGGCCACGCCCTCGCCCTCGCGGATCAGCCCGAGCAGGATGTGCTCCGTGCCGATGTAGTTGTGACCGAGCTGAAGCGCCTCGCGCAACGACAGCTCGAGCACCTTCTTGGCTCGCGGCGTGAAGGGGATGTGCCCGCTCGGGGCCTGCTGGCCCTGGCCGATGATCTCCTCGACCTGCTGGCGGACGCCCTCCAGCGCGATGCCCAACGATTCGAGCGCCTTGGCGGCGACACCCTCACCCTCGTGGATCAAGCCCAGGAGGATGTGCTCGGTGCCGATGTAGTTGTGGTTGAGCATCCTGGCCTCTTCTTGAGCCAGGACGACCACCCGCCTCGCGCGGTCGGTGAACCTCTCGAACATTCCCACTCCCTCGACTGCTGCGCCGGCGGTGAGTCTCCATCCCGCTGCCGCGATGGATTCAGCACCGTAGGTCCACTGTAGTAGCCAACCGGACGCGGAGGACTACCACATGCACGGATTAGGTCACAGACCCCAGCGCCCCCGGTCGTGCTCGGCCGGGCATTGTCGCTGGTAACCGACACTCATCCAACGCGCGACCGGCCCGCCGGATTCCTCGGAACGCCCTTGTCCGCTGAGCGCGAACACGCTGGATGCCCCGCGCGAGCACGATCGAACACGGTCCGTGCCGGGCGAGACCACCTCGTTCGGCGTAGCCCGGGCTCGACCGCGTCCCGAACCGGGCAGGCGCGAAAGGCGAATGCCGAGCGGTCCACGCCCCCGGCCCCGGTGACTTTCCCCACAGATCGCCCATACGAATAGAACTTTGTACAAGAAACGCGGACAAGAGAAGACCGCC
>DASZUO010000016.1:0-20701 GCA_035547575.1 Amycolatopsis sp.
TGGAGACCCTGCTCACGTTGTGGTCGGAGCAACCGCCGTCGGTGCTGAAATCCGGCGGGCTCGGGGTGCGGGAGCTGCGCCGGCTGGCGCGCGAGCTGGACGTCGACGACACGCATGCGACGCTGCTCGCGGAACTCGCGGTCGGCGCCGGCCTGGTCGCCGACAGCGGATCCACCACACCCGAGTGGGTGCCGACGACGCTGACCGACACGTGGCTCGCGTCCGCGCCGGGCCAGCGCTGGCTCACGCTCGTGCAGGCGTGGCTGGACTTGCCGCGCCTGCCCGGACTGGCCGGGCAGCGCGATTCGAAAGACAGAGCGATGGCGCCGTTGTCGGATGATCTGCGCCGGCCGCTCGCGCCGCTGAACCGGCGCCGCGTGCTGGAGTCGCTCGCCGACCTGCCGCCCGGCACCGGGGTGCGCAGCGCCGAGGACCTGGTCGCCGTGCTCGCCTGGCGCGCGCCGCGCCGGGGCGGCCGGCTGCGGGACGAGACCGTGCGCTGGACGATGGCCGAGGCCGCCGCCCTCGGCGCGGTCGCGCTCGGCGCGCTGCCCACCGCGACGAAGTCACTGCTCGACGACGACCGCACGCGCGCGCTCTCGGCGATGGTCGACGCGATGCCCGACCCCATCGACCACGTGCTCGTGCAGGCCGACCTCACCGTCGTCGCGCCCGGCCCGCTCGAGCCGGAGCTGGCGGCGGAGATCAAGACGGTGGCCGACGTCGAGTCCGCGGGGCACGCGACGGTCTACCGGATCAGCGAGGCCACGGTGCGGCGCGCGCTCGACGCCGGCCGCACCGCGGACGAACTGCACGAACTGTTCGGCAAGCGCTCGGCCACGCCGGTGCCGCAGTCGCTGACCTACCTGATCGACGACGTCGCGCGGCGGCACGGGCGGCTGCGGGGCGGGGCGGCCGCGTCGTTCCTGCGCTGTGACGACGAGGTGCTGCTCGCGGAGGTGCTCGGCAACCCGGTCGCCGCCGAGTACGAGTTGCGCAAGATCGCGCCGACCGTGCTGGTGAGCCCCGTGCCACTGGCCGACGTGCTGGACGGGCTGCGCGGCGCCGGGTTCGCGCCCGCGGCGGAGGGTACGGACGGGCGGGTGCTCGACCTGCGGCGGAGCGGGCGGCGCATCCCGCCGCGAGCCAGGAACAACCGCCGCGTCCTCGCTGACCCTGGCGGCGTCGACCCCGAGCAGATCGCCTCGGTCATCTCGCATCTGCGTGCCGGCGACCGCGCCGCGACACGGCGGCGGGGTGCCGAAGTGCGGCTACCGGGCGGCGGAGGCGGATCGGACACCGCCGCCACGATGGCGTTGCTGGCGCGGGCGAGCCGCGAGCGGCGCGAGGTGTGGATCGGGTTCGTCGACTCGCACGGCACGGCCAGCCAGCGCATCGTCACCCCGGCCCACGTCGGCGGCGGCATCCTCATGAGCACCGACCGCGAGCGCTACCCACTCCACCGCATCACTTCGGCCGCGCTGGTCGAGGACTGAGCCTGGGGCCAGAGACGGCCTACAGCGAGCGCAGTCCGTGGAGGACCCGCGCCATGAACTCGCGGGACGAGCGGTCCCCGAAGGCGAGGCCCGGCTGGTGGATGACCACCAGCCGGAGGTTGTCCATGTCGCTCACGAGCACCTTCACCACGTTCAGCGGCAGCCGCAGGTAGGCCGCGATCTCGGCGATCGACCGGGCGTCGACGCACAGGTCGCAGATCCGCCGGTGCTGCACCGACGCCGCGCCCTCGTACCGCCTGCCACGGTCGCTTGTGGACACCAGCGCTTCCAGCTCGAGCTCGTAGTCCGGGCGCGTGCGGCCGCGCGTGTGCGCGTAGGGCCGCATCATGGTGCGCTGCCCGATCGACGCCACCGTGGGCCGCGGGATCGGCTGCGTCGGCCGCGCGACCGGCGGCGGGGGCGGAACGGGCTCGCGCTTCACGCCGGGCAGGCCGCGCACGGCGGTCAGCACCGCGGCGCGGTTGAGCTTGAAACGGGCAGGTGAGTCGCCGTGCTGGTCGATGCCCTGGTGCAGGGCTTCCCACGCGTCGGGACCCGTGGCCCCGTTCGAGAATCCGGTCATCGCTACCCGCGCACACCGCCCTGAAGCTGCATCCGCAGCTCGGGCGTCATCTGCTGGCCGACGCGCTCGACCAGCAGCGTCATCTCGTAGGCCACGGTGCCGATGTCGCTGTTGGGCGCCGCCAGCACGGCCAGGCACGACCCGTCGCTGATCGACATCAGGAACAGGTAACCGAGCTCCATCTCGACGACCGTCTGGTTCACCAGGCCAGCCTCGAAACAGCGCGCCGCGCCCTGGGTGAGGCTGACCAGTCCGGAGGCGACCGCCGCGAGCTGGTCCGCGCGGTCCTTCGGCAGACCCTCCGAACCCGCGAGCAGCAGACCGTCCGCCGATACGACCACAGCATGGGCCGCACCAGGCACTCTGCGCACGAAATCGGTGATCAGCCACGCGAAGCTGCCCGAGTGTTGGGCCGGCGCTGTCACACCTACCTCCTCACCGATCGGGTCGTGGTCGCGATTATTCCTTGTCAGGGTATTCCCCACAGCCGTGTTGTCGACCCACAGGACGGGTGATCCGTGTCGTTCACCCCAACGGCCGTACCCGAAGGTGCGCGACCGGGTCGGTTATCCCGGCTGCAATGCGGTGTCCCGGGAAATCGCGTGCTCCACGACCGAGATCAGGACCTGCTTGGCCGACTCCCGTTCCCGCGCGTCACACGCGATGATCGGCACGTTGTCGCCGATGGTCAGCGCGTGCCGGACATCGGCGATCTGGTGGTGCAGCAACCGGTCGAAACAGTTGATCGCGATGATGTAGGGCAGGTTCCGGTTCTCGAAGAAGTCGATCGACGGGAACGCGTCGGCCAGCCGGCGCGTGTCGACGAGCACGACCGCGCCGATCGCGCCCAGCGCCAGGTCGTCCCACATGAACCAGAACCGGTGCTGGCCCGGCGTGCCGAACACGTACAGCACGAGTTCGGAGTCCAGCGAGATGCGGCCGAAGTCCATCGCCACGGTCGTGGTGGACTTGTGCGGCGTCGCGGAGACGTCGTCCACCGACAGGCTCGCCTCGGTCATCTGCGCTTCCGTCGTCAACGGGTCGATCTCGGACACAGCGCCGACCAGGGTGGTCTTTCCCGCCCCGAACCCACCGGCGACGACGATCTTGGCCGACTGGGTCGGACCGCTCGCCGCCGATGTGTTCGCGTCGGAGTCAAATTCTCCGAAGGCCACTGAGCACCCTCTCCATGAACTCGATACTGGGTCGGTCGCCGACCGCGACGGTAGTCGTGTGTACCAGCACGAGGCCGAGGCCCGCGACGTCACCGATGAGCACGCGCACCACACCGAGCGGCATCCGAAGATACGCCGCGACCTCCGCGACCGACCGCGTGTCCAGGCACAGCCCGCAGATCGAGCGGTGCTCGGGCACCTTGACCCGGTCGAGCATGCGGCCGCGTTCGCTGGTGGACACGAGCGCCTCGATCGCCAGATCGTACGCCGGTTTCGTGCGGCCGCCCGTCCGGAAATACGGCCGCACCAGCCCGGAGGTCTCCGCCGGGGTCACGGGCGGCACCGGCGGGATGTTCGGCAGGCTCGGGTGATTCGGGTGCGACGACGGGCTCGGCCCGCTGCCGGGACCCGGCGCCATGGACAAGGCGGCGAATTCGCCGCTGTCCGAGTCCCGGCCGCCCGCCCGGCCGAACAGTTCCGAACCGGGCCCGGACAGTAACCGGTCGTTGAAGTCGGTCATCCGGTACTCGCCGGTGTCCCATTCGGGCGCCACGAACTCCGACTCACCGCCCGCGGGGTTCCGGCCGCGCCGCGCTCGCCACTCGCGGTCGACGCGCGCGCGGAACTGCCGCCAGTCCTCGCCCGGTTCGCGCGGATGGTCCGGACCGTCGCCGGAAGTCGTGGAGCTCATCCCCATCGGTCGCCGTCCACGTCAGCCGTGTACGGCGGCGCCCTGCAACTGCGCCCGCATTTCCGGCGTCAGCTGCTGACCCACGCGATCGACCAGGAGCGTCATCTCGTACACCACGAGCCCGATGTCACTGTCCGGGGACCCGAGGACCGCGAGACACGAACCGTCCGACACCGACATCAGGAACAGGAAGCCGTTGGCCATCTCGACGACGGTCTGCGCGACCGGGCCGCCTTCGAACACCTTCGCCGCACCGCGCGCGAGGCTGGTCAGCCCCGACGCGACCGCCGCCAGCTGGTCGGCTCTGTCCTTCGGAAGGCCCCGTGACGAGGCCAGCATCAACCCGTCCGCGGAAACGACCACGGCGTGCGCCGCACCGGGGACACGGTGCACGAAGTCCGTGATCAGCCACGCGAACCCGCCGGGTCCGCTCCGGGACTTCGAGCCACCCGGCTGCAGGGAACCTGCCCGCGTCACTCGTCACTCCTCACTGCTGTAATCGGAGGGGGACAGCCGCCCACCCCGCACCGAAACACTCTCCTCGGCACCGGAATTCTCCCGCAACGCGTGCCGGCCGGATCTGTACCCGCGCTGGAAACTCGCCATGCGCTGCCTGGCGGCGGTGGCCGACCGCGCGATGGCGCTGTGGCCCGGCGCGGCTGACGTGGTGTCCGTGAACGCCCCGCCCTCGCCCGACGAGACCGAACCCGGCACCAGGTACGCGTTGGGCACGCGCTTGGGCAGGCCGGCCGTGGTGAGCTCCTCGCCCTTGGGCTCCAGCAGCGCCTGCGCCGCCTGCCAGCCCTCGTCGGCGGCGCTGGCCCACACGTCGTCCAGCATCGGTGTCGGTTCCGCGGGCTCCGCAGGCGGCACGTAGGGCTCCTCGAGATCTCCGGTCATCGAATGTTCGACGTCCTCGTCGGGGTCGTCCTGCTGGGTGGTGGCCGGCTCGGCCTCGTCCTCTTCGCTGAACCATCTGGAGACGACCGACTGGTAGATCGGCAGCCGCTTGGTCGGCACGTCGTCCTCGAGCACGCCGCTGTCGCGCGTGGGTGGTTCTCCGGACGGCGCGACCGGTGTGACCGGAACGTATTTCGGTTCGCGCTTGGGCAGCTGCAGCGGCTCGAAGCCGTTGCCGGCCTCCGGTGGCGTGTGCCCGTTGGACGGCGAGGTGGACCCGGCCGAATCCTGGCTCAGGTACGCGGCGTTCGGCGAGCCCTTGACGAGGTCGTCGAGACTGATCGGCTGGTCCAGCGGCGTGAGCCCGGCGGGGCCGGGCGGGGCCTGTTCCGCGGCCACCGAAGCCGGGCGTGGCCGCTGGGTGGGCACGTGCGGGATGTCGGTCAGCGACGTCTCCGCCAGGCTCGCCGGCGGCAGGTGCGCGGGTTCGACGGGCACCGGGCCGAGCAGTTCGGCGGGCACCACGACGCGGGCGATCACGCCGCCGTCGATGTCCTCGTTCTCGCGGACGCGCACCTCGATGCCGTGCCGCTTGGCGAGCCGGGCCACCACGTACAGGCCCATCCGCCTGGTCACCGACACGTCCAGGTCGGGTGGCTCGGCGAGCCGCAGGTTGGCCTCGGCGACCTGTTCCTCGGACATGCCGACACCGCGGTCGGTGATCTGGATGGCCAGCGACTTGCGGCGCGTGATGACGGCACGGACGCTCACCTTCGTCTCCGGCTCGGAGAAGTAGGTGGCGTTGTCCAGCAACTCGGCGAGCAGGTGCACGAGGTCGTGCACGCTCAGCCCGCGCACCGCGACCTCGGGGATGACGCCGACCTCGACGCGCGCGTACTGCTCGATCTCCGACACCGCGGCGCCGATCACGTCGGCGGCGGACACCGGCTTGGGCACCGACTTGGCAAGGCCCGCGCCGGAGAGCACCAGCAGGCTTTCGCCGTTGCGGCGCAGCCGGGTCGCGAGGTGGTCCAGCTCGAACAGGCTGGCGAGATGGTCGGGGTCCTGCTCGTCGGCCTCGAGCCGGTCGATCACGCCGAGCTGGCGTTCCACCAGCCGCTGCGACCGCCGGGACAGGTTCACGAAGATGCCGTTGACGTTCTCGCGCAGCAGCGCCTGTTCGGCCGCCATCTTGATGGCCTGCTCGTGCACCGCGTCGAACGAGCGGGCGAGCTCGCCGACCTCTTCCCGGGTGTGGATGGGCACGGGCTCGACGGCGTTGCTCGCCGCGGCGACCGGGTCCGGGTCGCCGAGGATCTTGGTGACCGTGTCCGGCAGCCGCGTGTAGGCGATGTCCAGCGCGTTGGTCCGCAGCACCCGCAGCGGGCGCAG
Source organism: Amycolatopsis sp. (assembly GCA_035547575.1). GTDB lineage: Bacteria > Actinomycetota > Actinomycetes > Mycobacteriales > Pseudonocardiaceae > Amycolatopsis_E. Next base: position 6,238 of record DASZUO010000016.1, read on the forward strand.
CATGATCCGCGCGACCAGGAAGGTCAGCAGCAGCGCGGCGGCGAGCGCGGCGAGCACCATGCCGATGGAGCGCCACGCGGCGGTGGTCGCGTTGGCGGCGAGCACCTGCGAGTGGGCACGGAGATCGTCGAGCAGGCCGCTCTCCATGGTGCGCATCTTGTTGAGCGTGCCCGTGCTGAAGCTGACGAGCTGGTCGCGGTTGATGCCGGGTGCGGCGCCGTTCGCGCCGCGGGCCAGCGCCGTCGCGGCCAGCCGCTCCCGGCCGTCGACGTCTGGACCACTGACCGCGTCGTTGAAGCGCTGGAGCTGCGCGGGCGTGGCGGTGGCCTTGAACAGGTCCACCGAGGCCGCGGCGCTCGCCTGCGCGGCGCGGGTCTGGTCGAGGACGATGTTGGTGAAAGTGTTGCGCATCGCCGCGATCTCGAGCGAGGCGTCCTGCTGCGCGAAGAACTCCTTGGCCTCGCTGATCGCCTGCACGGTCGTGCCGAGACGCAGCAGGTTCTGGTCGTTGACCGCGGCGGTGACCTCTCGACCCAGCTGCACAAGGGAACCGAGGATCGAGGTGTAGGTGGTGAAGGCGGCCTGCTCGGAGTAGGGCGGCGTGTTCACGGTGGTGCGCAACGCCTGCAACGTGTCCAGCCGCAGGAGTCCCTGCTGGTAACGCTGCGAGCTGGACGGGTCGTCGACCTCCACCGCCCGCGCCGCCGTGCGCAGGCCCGAGACGCTCGAGTCGACCTGCCGGATCTGACTATTGAGTGCACTCTGCAAATCGACGTCGCCCGGGGTGATGATCTTGGCGATGGCGAGCATCCGCTCGGTCTGCAGCTGGTGGACGACGTCTGTGACCTTGATCGCAAGATCGACCTGCTGGGTCGTCTGGTCGAACTGGTTGGCCTGTTGAAGCTCGTCAGAGGCGCGCAGTCCGCCGAGCACGAGCGCGGTCACCGTCGGAATCGCCAGCACGAGGGCCAGCTTGGAGCGCAGCTTCCAGTTCCGTAGGCTCAACCGCGACCCAGTGGAACGCGACCCTGCACGCGCAGGAGTTCGCGCTACATCCGGGGTGTCGTCTCTCGGCACCGCTGTACCACCGTCAATCCCACCAGCGAATAATCCAAACCTCGTGTGCAGGTGCAGAGGGTAGCGAAGAGCAGGTAAAGATGTAACCCTTCCTGGGCAACGACCCAAAACGCTTGTCTCAACCTCGCGGTGAGCACACAGAACTTCCCCGTGGTTGAACGCAGGAAAATCACTCTGAGTAATGCACTCTACGCTTTATGAGCGAGATCGGGTGATCTATCTCACCGGCATCGGCGCCGGTCGCGAACGATAACGAACGAGGAGATTCCAGTGCCGACGATGCTCGAGGTGAGCGGTCTGTTTCACCGCTTCGGCGGCGGCGAAGGCGCGCATACCGCCGTTCGCGAATTGTCGTTCACCGTCGACGCCGGCGAACTGGCGTGCATCGTCGGCCCGTCCGGCTGCGGCAAGTCCACGCTGCTGCGCTGCATAGCCGGGCTGATAAGGCCGTCCGGCGGATCGGTGCGGCTGCACGGCGACCCCGTCGACGGGGTGCCCGCGGACCTTGCGGTGGTCTTCCAGGACTACAGCCGCTCACTGTTTCCCTGGCTGAGCGTGCTCGGAAACGTGGAATTCCCATTGCGGTCACTCAAGTCGAGCCGTGCCGAACGACGGGAATGCGCCCGGGAGGCATTGGCATCGGTCGGTTTGGCAGATGCACAACGCAAGTACCCGTGGCAACTTTCCGGCGGTATGCAACAACGCGTTTCGATCGCACGCGCATTGGCGAGCCGTCCGGCGCTGCTGCTGATGGACGAACCGTTCGCGTCGGTCGACGCGCAAACGCGTTTCGAATTGGAGGATCTGCTCCGCCGCGTGCAACGGGAGCAGGGCAGTACTGTCCTGCTGGTGACACACGACATCGACGAGAGCGTGTACCTCGGTGACCGCGTCCTCGTGCTGTCGTCCGCCCCGGCGACGATCGTCGCCGACCTGGCCGTCGGCCTGCCCGCGGACCGGGATCAGATCACCACCCGCGCCTCGGCGGAGTTCGTCGCCCTGCGCGCCGAGGTCGCCGGGCTGCTGCACGGCCGCGGCAGCGCGCAGGCCGCCGCGACCGAGGGCGCGCAGTGGGAACTCGCCGAGCGGCCGCGATTCGACGCAGCGGAAAGGAAATCCTGATGCCGACCGTGCTGGACGTCGTGCGCGGGCTGATGCGGGAATGGGACATCACCACCGTGTTCGGCAATCCGGGCACCACCGAGGTCCCGTTCCTGGCCGGCTGGCCCGACGACTTCACCTACGTCCTGGGGCTGCACGAGTCCGCCGTGATCGCGATGGCCGACGGTTGGGCGCAGATGACGGGCCGTCCCGCGGTGCTGAGCCTGCACTCGGCGGGCGGCCTCGGGCACGCGCTGGGCAACATGGTCACCGCGCACCAGAACCGGACCCCGCTCATCGTGATCGCCGGGCAGCAGGCACGCGACATGCTGCCCTACGACCCGTTCCTGGGCGCGATCGACGCCGCCGAGTTCCCGAAGCCCTATGTCAAGTGGAGCATCCAGCCGGCACGGGCGCAGGACGTGCCCGCCGCCTTCGCGCGGGCCTACCAGGTGGCCACGCAGGCGCCGGCGGGCCCGGTGTTCCTGTCCATTCCGGTGGACGACTGGGAGAAACCGGCGAAACCGTTGCCCGCCAAGCCACGCGTGGCCGGGTTCCAGCCGGATCGGGACGCGATCGCCGAGGTGGCACGGGCATTGGACGCGAGCGAGCGCCCCGCGATCGTGGTGGGTGCCGCGGTCGACGGTGACAACGCGGTGCTGGAGATGATCGCGCTGGCCGAGAAGACCAACGCGGCCGTGCTGGCGGCGCCGTTCTCGGCTCGCTGCTCGTTTCCCGAGAACCACAGCCAGTTCGCGGGTTTCCTCAAGCCGAGTCAGCGCGCCGTGCACGAACGGTTGCAGTCCTACGACCTCGTCGTGGTGATCGGCGCGCCCGCGTTCACCTATCACGTTCCCTCGCAAGGGGAACTGCCGGAAACGCCGCCGGTCTATCTCATTCACGACGACCCGGCCGCGCTGGCCCGCGCGCCGCACGCGACCGCCGTCGCGTCCACTCCGCGCGCGGCGATCACCACGCTGACCGGCCTGGTGAGCGCCGAGCACGGCCGGGCGAAACCGGTGCCACGCGAGCGCGCACCCCGCACGCCGGCGCCCGCCCCTGGGGAGCTGATGCGGGGCGCGTACGTGCTCGACGTGCTCGCGCCGCTGCTGCCGGACAACGTGCTCGTCGTCGAGGAGGCGCCCAGCCAGCGGCCGAAGATCCAGGAGCACCTGCCGATCACCGTGGCCGGCGCGGGATTCCTGACGATGGCCAGCGGCGTGCTCGGCTACGGCCTGCCCGCCGCGGTCGGCGCGTCGATGGCGCAGCCGGGCCGCCCGGTCGTCGCGGTGCTCGGCGACGGGTCGAGCATGTACGGGATCCAGGCACTGTGGACGGCCGCGCAACACCACACGCCCGTGGTGTTCATCATCCTCGACAACGCGGAGTACGGCGCGGTCCGCGAGCAGGCGACCGTCACCGGCAAGGGGAAGGTGCCCGGCGCTGACCTCGGCGGCATTGATTTCTGTGGCCTGGCAAGGAGTATGGGCTGCGACGCGAGGTACGTCGAACTGCCGGACGAGCTGGAACCCGCGATCCGCAAGGCACTCGCCTCCGGCACCCCGACCCTGGTGCACGTCCGCATCCTCGGCGGCGACGGGTCGTAGCGCGATCAGGCCTCGAGCAGGTCCGCCTCGGCGCGGAACCCCGGGTGCCAGGACAGCGCCCGGCGTTCCGCGGCGGTCAGTACCAGGTTGGCGACGTAGCCGAGCACGCTCACGAGCACGATCCACGCCCACATCTGCGGGAACTGGAACAGCCCCTGCGCGTTGACGAGCCGGTAGCCGATGCCGTTCGAACTGCCGCCCATCAGCTCCGACACGACCATCAGGATGATCGCGAGCGAGAGCGCCAGCCGCATGCCCGCGAAGATCTTCGGCAGGGCGGTGGGCAGCACGACGCCGAAAACCCATTGCGCGCGGGGAATCCGGAACGCGCGCACGGTCTCGGCCTGCACATCGTCGACCGAGCGCGAACCGTCGATCGTGTTCAGCAGCACCGGCCACACGGCGCCGAAGGTCACCGTGACGATCTCCATCTTCGGCCCGATTCCGAACGCCACCAGGAACACCGGCACCAGCAACGTCGCCGGCACCGCCCGCGCGAAGAAGAACATCGGTGACACGTAGTCGGTCGCGACCGGCGAGCGCCCGAGAGCCACGCCGAGCACGACCCCGATCGCGACGGCGATCGCCCAGCCCGCCAGCATCCGGCCGAGGCTGGGCAGGATGTCGTCGGTCATGCCGGTAGCGGTGAACCACGTGTCCAGCGTGGCCGACGCGATTCGCGACGGCGGCGGGAAGTACGCGTTGCCGACGGCGCGCGTGACCAGCTCCCACAGGCCGAGGAACACCACGAAGACCAGCCACCGCCGGGCGAAGTCCGGCCACCGCCCGCTCACACCGCGCCCCCGCTCGCCGCCCAGCCGACCCAGCGCCGCTGCACGCCCAGCAGCGCGAGGTTGACCAGGTAGCCCACGAGGCCGAGGAACACGACCGCCGCGAGCACCATGTCCATCTTTCCGGCGGACGTGCCCCAGAAGTAGACGAACTGCCCGACGCCGATCGTGCCGAGCGTCAGGTACTCCGTGGTCACCAGCACGACGAGCGAGATCGCCGCCGACAGCCGGACGCCGGTCAGCGTGAAGGGCGCGATGCTGGGCAGCACCACGAGGAACAGCCGCCGCAGCGGCGGGGTGCGGAAAACGCGTGCCGTTTCCAGCAACTGCCGGTCGATCTCGCTGACCGCGTAAATGGTGTTGAACAGCACCGGCCACACCGACGTGAACGCGGCGAGCGCGATCTTGGTCTGGGCGCCGCTGCCCAGAACCAGGATGACTAGCGGGATCAGCGCCACGGCCGGCAGCGGCCGCAGGAACTCGACCACCGGGCTGACGACGAGGCGCAACCAGCGCACGCTGCCCAGCAGCACCCCGAGCGGCACGGCGATGCCGACCGCGATCGCGAGCGCGATCAGCCAGGACAGCAGCGTGGACACCGCGTCCGGTACGAACTTGGGGTCGGCGAACAGCCCGAAGAACCTGGCCAGCACCGTCGACGCCGGTGGCACCACGGTCGAGGGCAGCACGCCCAGCCGCGAGATCGCCTCCCACAGAGCCAGGAACACGACCAGGCCGGCCAGCCTGCGTAAGGCGACGCGCACGCTCGCTCCGGTCAGACCTGCGGGGTGGGCACGATGTAGTCGTTGGCGTTGAGCTGCGCGGTCAGGCCGCCGTAGTTCTGCATCAGGGTGATGACCCGCTGCAGCTGGCTGGCGCTGACCGAGGTCGGGAACACGTCGACGTTGAGCAGCGACGCCGTCTGCGCGTCCACGCCGTTGAGGTCGGGCAGTACCTCCAGCAGCTTCGCCCGGTCCGAGGCCGCCGTCTGGCCCGCGACCATCGCGCGCTGGAACGCCGCCACCGTCTTCGGGTTCTTCTGGATGAACTGGGTGGTGGCGATGAAGCCCGCCGAGGTGATGTTCGCCGTCGAGCCGGTCACGATCTTCAGCACCGGCTGCATCCCGTACTGCCGCTCGGCCTGCGTGATGAACGGCTCGAGTTCGACGCCCGCGTCGATCTGCCCGCTGTTGATGGCGGTCGGGATGTCCGGGAACTTGATCTGCTGGTACTTGACCGAGTCCGGGTCCACGTCGTGGTCCTTCAGCGACGCGCGCAGCAGCACCTCGGCGATCGAGCCCGCCTGGTGGATGGAGACCTTCTTGCCCGCCAGGTCCTTGGGCTGGGTGATCCCCGAGTCGGGCTTGGCGATCACGACCAGGCCGTTCTCCGACAGCTGGTCGACATCCACGACCACCTTCGCGTCGAGGGTCTTCTGGGCGATCGCCTGGAAGAACGACACGTAGTTGCTGATGACGAAGTCCATCTCGCCGTTGATGAGCGCGGGCACGGCCAGCGGGCCGGAGGCGAACATCTTGCTCGTGACCTCGAGTCCCTGCTGCTGGAAGTATCCGTACTTCTCGGCCAGCTTCTCCGACACGCCCTGCTGGCCGGTGAGGATGCCGACGTTGAGCTTGGTCTTCTCCAGCCCACCGCCCCCGGATGTGTTGCTGGACGAGTTCTTGTCCGAGCCGTTGAGTGCACTGCATCCGGCGGAGGCCGCCAGCGGCGCGGCAACGGTGGCGCCGAGCGCGAGCCTGACGAATCTGCGACGGGTGACGGAACCAATGTTCGCCATTGACGACACTCCTGACTCAGCGCGTTGAGTAAATTTCACTCCGTGACGCCCCGACCAACCATTCGTCGTACGAATGGGTGATTACCCCACCGAGATCAAACCCGCGCGCAACTTATCGCAATTTCGGTTCGCGCAACACCCGCCTTGATCATGCTCGTGCGGCGGGCCACGCCGAAGAGTTCGCGCCGACATGCGGATGAAGGCGCCCGGTGGACCTCATTTCGTGGCCCACGCCACATTTACCAATCCGACCAAAGCAGGCAGACCCGAGCAGCGCGTCACCGTGGCTACGCAAGCCGGATAGCCGTGACTGCGGTCGGATTGGTAACGAACGGCACAGCATTGACATCACCCATCGTGAGGCCGCTCTATTCACGTCCCCGGGCCTGGGAGACGCGGGCTTCCCGAGCGCGCTCGAACCCGTTCTGCAGCCGCGCCATCCGGCCGCGGACCGCTTCCGGCTCCAGCCGCAGCGTCGGCGGATCCAGATGGTCGCGCGGCAGCTGCCCCGGCAGGCGCGCGTCGTCCAGGCCCGCCAGTTCGAGGTCGTCGGCCTCGGGCCAGGCCGGCTCGTGAACCGGCGGACGGGGCTGCTCCAGCGCGGGCTCACGCACGGGGCGGTGCTCCCCCGTACGGAACCACTGCGTCAGCACCGCCTGGTAGGCGGGCATCCGTTCGGTCGGCTCGTCGTCCTCGAGGTAGCGCCGCCGCTCGTCGTCGTCCTGCGCCGGCCATTCCGCGACCTGTTCGTCCTCGACCGGCGCACGCCGGGTGGTGTCCGGGATCGCGGGCAGCGCGAGCGTCACCTCGGGTTCGGGCACCGGCTCGTGGTCGCGCAGGGGCATCGGCACCGGCGCGTGCGGCGCCGGGATCGGCTCGTGCAGCGGGGCCGGGATGGGCTCGTCCCGCACCTGCTCGACCACCAGCCGCGCCGGCACCACGACCGTCGCGACGAGGCCGCCGCCGTCCGCCGAGCGCAGCCGCACCTGGATGTCGTGCGGCTTGGCCAACGACGCGACCACGAACAGGCCCATCCGGCGCGACACCTCGACATCGACGTCCGGCGGCTTCGCGAGCCTCGCGTTGGCGCGCTGGATCTCCGGCTCCGGCATTCCGGCGCCCTGGTCGGTGATGTGCACCTCCCACGCGCCGTCCTCGGCGATCGAGCTGACCACCGTGACAGTCGTCGACTCGGGCGAGTAGAGGGTCGCGTTCTCCAGCAACTCGGAGATCACGTGCACGAGGTCGCTGCATGCCTCGCCGACGATCGCGAGATCGGGTGTCGCGGTCAGCTCGATCCGCTGATAATGTTCCACTTCGGACAGTGCGGCGCCGATGATCTCCTCCGCCGCGACGGGTTTGTCTCGCTCGTCGCCGAAATCGTGGCCCGAGAGCACGAGCAGGTTCTCGCTGTTGCGCCGCATCCGCGTCGCGAGATGGTCCAATTCGAACAGTCCGCCGAGCGTCTCCGGGTCCTGCTCGCCTGCCTCCATCCGGTCCAGCACCGCGAGCTGCCGCTCGACGAGATCCTGGCTGCGCTTGGACAGGTTCACGAACATCGCGTTGATGTTCTCTCGCAACAACGCCTGCTCGCCGGCGAGCCGCACCGCCTGGCCGTGCACCGCGTCGAACGCGCGCGCCACCTGCCCGAGCTCCTCGCGGCTGAACACCGGCACCGGGTCGACCCCGCGGCGCCGCGCCGCGCTCTCCGGCTTCGGGTCGGCGAGGATGTTCTGCACCGCCGCGGGCAGCCGGTGTTCCGCGACGTCGAGCGCGGTGTGCCGCAACGCGCGCAGCGGCCGGAGCAACGACCGCGCGATGATGACCGCGAGCACCACGCACAGGACGAGCACGCCGAGCACGATGCCCGCGTTGACGATCACCGACCGGCGCGCGTCCAAGGCCAGCGAGTCGATGCTGGTCTGCGACTCCGCCTGCAACGCCTGCTGCACGCGATATGCCAGGTTGATGGTGGAGGTCGCCGAGGCCTCCCACTGCGCCGGGTCGAGGCCGGCGAGGTTCTGTCCGGCCTCGGCGCGCGTGATCGCGGTCTCGACCATGGTGTTGCCGGTGTCGACGGCGGGTCCGACGACCGTCTGGTCGTAGATCCGCTGCTCGGCGGGCGTGGCGAACTTGCGGAAGTCGCTGCGCGCCGCGTCGAGCTCGGCGTCCGCGCCGAGCAGCGGGCGCAGATCGTCGCGGGAGAGCCTGCCTTCTTGCAGCGCCGCGGCGAGCACGGCGCGCTTGACCGACATCTGGTCCTTCACGCGCGCGAGCGCGGAGCCGGCGAGCCGCTGCCTGGTCAGATCCGGATCGGTGATGTCCGCGACGGTCTGGTCGGAGAGGTCGAGCATGCCGGAGATGAGGTCGCCGTAGGCACGCATCGTCGCGTCGGCGGACTGGTTCGAGTTCTCTGTGGCGAAGCGCACACCGGGGAGCACGCCCAGGCGCGCGAGGGACGCCTGGAGCTGGTCCCGGCCGTCGCCGGAAAGCTTGGGGCGTTCGGCGTCCAGCTCCTTGCTCGCCGCGCCGATCGCGGCGTCGACCTTGGTCCGCTGGTCGTGCAGCCCGGTGCGGTCGCCGGTGCGCCCGCTCGCGACGTACTCCACGCTGAGGTCGCGTTCGCCCTGCAGTTGCTGCACGACCTCGTTCACGGCCGAGTCGACGCGGCCGTGCGCCGACAGCTCGGTGAGTCCCTGGGCTTGGTCGAGGTCCTGCCGGACGTGCAGGCCGGCGAGCGCCAGCAGGGTCACGGTCGGGATGAGCAGGACGACGATCAGTTTCGTGCGCAGGCGCCAGTTGCGGAGCCGCCAGCGGCTGCCGGCGTGGAGTTCCGGCCGTGGCTCCACGGCGTCACCGGCATCAGGACGCTTGCGCCGACCGGCCATCGCCTTCCTTCGCCTCGCTCGCGGGTTGAACACGGACCGTCACCATCACGAAGTGGATAACCTACAAGAGCGAGGCGTGTTCGTGGCACTGGCCGCCTGCGCTCTACTCTCGGTGCAGTCTGTCCGAGATGGTATTGGCCGGACATCCTAAGCTCCACCCACGTCCCGAAATTCTTTCGCCGGACGGACAGTCCGAATGCGCGGAGTAGCGATCACCGACTGCCTCGACGTGGCGTTCGCCACGGACGGCGACACCGTATAAAGGAAGACGTGACCGATGGCCCGCTGATCGTCCAGTCCGACAAGACCGTGCTCCTCGAGGTCGACCACCCGCAGGCGCAGGACGCCCGGATCGCGATCGCGCCGTTCGCCGAACTGGAGCGGGCGCCCGAGCACGTGCACACCTACCGCGTGACGCCGCTCGCGCTGTGGAACGCCCGGTCCGCGGGGCACGACGCCGAGCAGGTCGTGCACGCGCTCACGAGCTACTCCCGGTTCCCGGTGCCGCAGCCCTTGCTGATCGACATCGTGGACACGATGGGCCGCTTCGGGCGGTTGCAGATAGCCAATGACCCCGCGCACGGCCTGGTGATGACCACGACCGACCGCGCGGTGCTCGAAGAGGTGATGCGCAACAAGAAGATCAGCCCGATGCTGGGCGCCCGCATCGACGACGACTCGGTGACCGTGCACCCGTCCGAGCGGGGGCGGCTCAAGCAGGTGCTGCTCAAGGTGGGCTGGCCCGCGGAGGATCTCGCGGGCTACGTCGACGGTGAGGCGCACCCGATGTCGCTGGCGGAGGACGACTGGGCGCTGCGTGAATACCAGCGGCAGGCGGCCGACGCGTTCTGGGCGGGCGGTTCCGGCGTCGTCGTGCTGCCGTGTGGTGCGGGCAAGACGCTCGTCGGCGCGGCCGCGATGGCCCGCGCGCAGGCCACCACGCTGATCCTGGTGACCAACACGGTCGCCGGCAGGCAGTGGAAGCGCGAACTGGTGGCGCGCACGTCGCTCACCGAGGACGAGATCGGCGAGTACTCGGGTGAGAAGAAGGAGATCCGCCCGGTCACGATCGCGACCTATCAGGTCATCACGCGCAAGTCCAAGGGCGAGTACCGGCACCTGGAACTGTTCGACTCGCGCGATTGGGGCCTGGTCGTCTACGACGAGGTACATTTGCTGCCCGCGCCGGTGTTCCGCATGACGGCCGACTTGCAGTCCCGTCGCCGCCTCGGCCTGACGGCAACGCTGGTGCGCGAGGACGGCCGCGAGGGCGACGTGTTCTCGCTGATCGGCCCGAAGCGGTACGACGTGCCGTGGCGGGACATCGAGGCGCAGGGCTGGATCGCGCCCGCGGAATGCATCGAGGTCCGGGTGACGCTGACCGACAACGAACGGTTGTTGTATGCGACCGCCGAGGCCGACGAGCGCTATCGCGTCGCTTCGACCGCTCACACCAAGATCGCCGTCATCAAGTCTATTGTGGACAAACATGCGGGCGAGCCGACGCTTGTCATCGGCGCGTACCTGGACCAGTTGGACGAACTGGGCGTGGAGCTGGATGCGCCGGTGATCCAGGGCTCGACGAAGAACAAGGAACGCGAGGCCCTGTTCGACGCCTTCCGCCGCGGCGAACTCACCCGGCTTGTGGTGTCCAAGGTCGCCAACTTCTCGATCGACCTGCCGGAGGCCTCGGTCGCGATCCAGGTGTCCGGCACGTTCGGCTCGCGGCAGGAGGAAGCGCAGCGGCTCGGCCGGCTGTTGCGTCCCAAAGGGGATGGCCGCCAGGCGCACTTCTACTCGGTGGTTTCGCGAGACACCCTTGACACCGAATACGCCGCCCACCGCCAACGATTCCTCGCCGAACAGGGCTACGCCTACACAATCCAGGATGCGGACGCCTTCCTTTCGGGGGATTTCGGTCAGTAGGGGCGGGCTCGGGGCTGGCCCTGTGCGCGGACCGGCAGGGTGGGGGCACCAGGGGGGAGGGGACAGGGCCGAGCGCGGGCCGGGTGCGGTGGGGCCGAGCGCGGAGCGGGAGGAGTGGGGCTCGGGAGGGCACGGCAGCAACGGGGTCGGGCATGGGCGCCGGGGACGCGGTAGTGCAGTACGCCGGCTGCGGCCCCGGCAGGAACGGGGTCGGGCACGGGAGCCGGGGAGGCGCGGTACTGCAGTACGCCAGCTGCGGCCCCGGCAGGAACGGGGTCGGGCACGGGGACGCGGTAGTGCAGTACGCCAGCTGCGGCCCCGGCAGGAACGGGGTCGGGCACGGGTCTCGGGAGGAGCGGGCAGGCTGGCACGGCCGGTGGCTGACCTGCGCCGGTGGCGGCCCAGGGTCGGCGGCCTGCCCGAATCAGGAGTGATGCGGCCGGCGGCCTGCCTGCGTCGGTGGCGGCCCAGATCGGCAGCGCGTCGGGGTAGGGGCCGGGGGCCAGCAGCACGCGGCGTTCGACGGCCAGGCCGCGCGGCGGCACGACGCAGGCTCGTGAAGCCCGACCCAGCAGAGCGCCGGCACGCTGTGGCGCGGTACGGCACCGCAGATCGGCGGCAGCCGTGGGCTACGGCGGCGCGCCGCGGCCCAGTGGTGGAGCGGGCTGGAAGCGCGGGGCGGTGGCGTGGGTTGGCAGAGCGGCAGGGGTGGCACTGCGGCCGGGAGCGCAGCGTGGGGGCTGCAACCTGGCGGTGGATCAGTGGCGCAGCAGAAGCCCGCGGCAACCGTGGGCCGGTGGCGTGGTGCAAGGCGGCGGCGAGTCGGCGGCCTGCTGGGGGTCGGCGGCGGCCTGCTCGGGATCGGCGGCACAGCGCGAGCGGGTGACAGCGGCGGGCTCGTTGTCTGCGCAGCTGCCTAGGCAACCAGCCCCCCTGCCCGCGCCGGTGCCCAGCCAACCAGCCCCGCTGCTCGCGCACGCGCCCAGCCAACTAGCCCCGCTGCTCGCGCCGGTGCTGAGCCATTAGCCCCCCGGCGGGGCGCCGCCGGGTTGCCTCAGCGCTGTCGTCTTCTCGCGGGGGCGCGCCGCCGTGCGTTGCTGCAGCGTTGCGTGCCGCCGCGGGGCTGAGGGGCTCAGGGGTCTTCGCGGAGTCGGGCCGCCAGGGCGATCGCGTCGGTGGGGGCTTTGACCTTGATGTCGTTGTCGAAATAGACATAGACATCGCGTGAGCCGCCCCAGGAGCGGATCTTGGCGGCCCACGCGTCGAGTGCTTCGTCGCTGTAGCCGCTTGCGTACAGTTCCTTGTCGCCGTGGAGGCGGATGTAGACGAAGTCCGTCGTGTCCTCCTCCAGAGTTGGCCAGGTGCCTGCCGAATCCGAGATGACGGAGGCGATCTTGTTGCGGCGCAACAGTTCTGGGTAATCCGGGGTTTGGAAGCTCGGGTGTCGTACCTCCAGCGCGTGCCGTAGCGGGCGTTGCGGACCGGGCTCTAGGTAGGCGTCTCCTTTCAGTTTGTCGTCATGGTGGGCCGCTAGTGCGGCCGCTTCGCGGGTGGTCCGTGGCAGTAGCGCGAAGAACGCCTGCAGGCGTTGCGGGTCGAAGGGCAGGTTCGGCGGCAACTGCCACAGGAATGGGCCCAGTTTCGAGCCCAGCGCGAGGACTCCGGAGGCGAAGAAGTTCGCCAGCGGGGTCTCTACCTCGACCAGGCGCTTCATGTGCGTGATGTACCGTCCGCCCTTGACCGCGAACACGAAGCACTCCGGTGTTTGTGCGCACCATGACCGGTACCGCTCGGGGCGTTGCAGGGAATAGAAGGAACCGTTGATCTCGGCCGAGTTCATCCGGCCCGACAGGTACTCCAGTTCGCGGCGCTGCACGAGCCCGCGCGGGTAGAACACGCCGCGCCACGGCGGGTAACGCCAGCCCGAAGTGCCGACCCAGATCACATCGCCTCAATCCCACGAGAACCGCCAGTGCCGGCGGTGCAGCAGACCCGACGCGTACTCGCGCAGGTTCCCCGGCTGTCCGGAAAAGCTCCGCACCGAGAACGCGCGGTGCTCGGCCGCGAGCATCAGCGCTCGATTCTGCATCCGCGGCGGCGCCGCGACCGACAGTTCCAGCTCGTCGAACCCCAGCACGATCAGCATCGCACCGAAGCGTTCCTCCCAGCTGCGCAGCACCGCCGAGATCGCCGCGACCTGGTCGGTGGACTTGATCATCCCCGTCCAACCGAGCGCCGCGGGCACGTCGGCCGGGCGCTCCACAGGCACCAAGCCCAGGCGGTAGCTGCCGCGGCGGGCGAGGATCGATCCGGTGTTGCCTGCCTCGGCGAGCGGATCCACTCGCAGCGGGGATTTCTTGGCCAGGCCGGGAAAAGCAGACCCGTACGGGCGTAGGCAGCCGACGCCGCCCGCGCAGCAGAACGGGTCCCACCAGCGGGACAGCGTCTCACCGACGTCGACGGAGTCGATCCGGTGCTCGGCCGGGGCGAGGCGTCCGCGATCGTCGACCCAGTCCTCACCGTTGGCCGCGAACCGCTCGTCGTGCGGCACGAGGACCGGCCAGAGTCCGGTGTGTTCGTACCCGGCGATGCAGTCGCGGTAGCAGCCCGGCTCGCGCAGCGGCTCGTCGGACAGCCAGATCGGGCCGTGCCAGCGGCCTGCGGGCAGCTCAAGACCCGGCAGCGTGTCGAATGATGCGGCGGTAGTCATCGGTACCTCTCGCACTAGGGGTTTTCGCCAACGATCCGAACACTAGTTCGAGGGTACGACAGTTTTGGCTCACCGGACGGCCGCCGCTCACCGGACGGCCGCCGCTTCACCCCATCAGGCGCTCTTCGCCTGGGCGCGGTGCTTCCCTTCGGCTATCTCCTCCACCAGCTTGGCGCAGAAGGCCGGCAGATCGTCCGGTTTGCGGCTGGTGACGAAACCCCCGTCGACCACCACTTCCTCGTCGACCCACTCGGCACCCGCGTTGCGCAGGTCGGTCTGCAGGCTCGGCCACGACGTCATGCGCCTGCCGCGCACCACGTCCGCCTCGATCAGCGTCCACGGCGCGTGGCAGATCGCCGCGACGGGCTTCTGCTGGGCGAAGAACCCGCCCGCGAACCGCACCGCGTTGGGGACGGTGCGCAGGAAGTCCGGATTCGCCACCCCGCCGGGCAGCACGAGCGCGTCGTAGTCACCCGGCGAGACCTCGGTCACCACCTTGTCGACGGTAAACGTGTCGGCCTTGTCGAGGTGGTTGAACGCCTGCACGCTGCCGGGCTGCGTGGACA
>DASZUO010000017.1:0-7551 GCA_035547575.1 Amycolatopsis sp.
ATGTCACGGGTGCCGTTGCATAATTCGCGGACCGTGGATAGGCTCGGGACCATGACCATCCACGAGTTTTCCGTTACCACCGCCGACGGCGCCACCCGCTCGCTCGAGGACTACGCCGGCAGCGTGGTGCTCATCGTCAACGTCGCCAGCAAGTGTGGCCTGACTCCCCAGTACGAAGGCCTCGAGTCGCTGTACCGGGAGAACAAGGACCGGGGGCTGGAGATCCTTGGGTTCCCGTGCAACCAGTTCGGTGGTCAGGAACCGGGGACCGACGCGGAGATCCAGGACTTCTGCTCCACGAATTTCGACGTCACGTTCCCCGTGTTCAGCAAGGTCGATGTCAACGGTCCCGGCGCGGACCCGCTGTTCACCTACCTGCGCGCGCAGGCGCCGGGCGATTTCGGTCCCGAGTCCGGCCCGCTGTACGAGCACGTCAAGTCCTCGCGCCCGGAAGCGCTCGGCACCGACGAGGTGAAGTGGAACTTCACGAAGTTCCTCGTCGGCCGCGACGGCAAGGTGATCCGCCGTTTCGAGCCCACCCTGACGCCGGACCAGATCAAGTCCGAGATCGCCGAACTCCTGAACTGAGCCACGAGCCCGAACGGCGCTACCGATCCGACCAAAAGCAGGCAGACCCCGGGCAGCAGGTAGCCGTTGCTACGCAAGCCGGACAGCCGTGACTGTGGTCGGATTGGTAACGAACGGCACAGTACGTCACCTGTTCCGGGTGAGATGACGCGGTGTGGCATTTCCACGGGAGTTCGCCGCGTCGATCCGGCACCGGGCCACTTATCGTGATCCGATGGGCATTTCATCGATGTCCCGTTGGCGTGTCGTCGCGGTGGTCGTCCTGGTGCTGGTGGCAGGTGTGCTCGGCGGGGTCGCCGGCGCGTTCCTGCGGCCCGGCGCGAACACATCGAGCGGGTCGGGTGAGCCGGCGACGGCCGGTTCGGCCTGTGACGTGCCCGAGGTGGCCGCGCGGGTGCTGCCGTCGCTGGTGACGATCAGCGTGCAAGGCGCCGGCGGGTCCGGGACCGGCTCCGGCTCGGTGCTGGATCGCGACGGCGACCTGCTGACCAACGACCACGTCATCGCACCGGCGGCGGGCGGCGGCGGCATCACCGTGGACTTCGCGCGAGGGCAGGCGCGGGTGCCGGCCCGCCTCGTCGGGCGTGACCCGCTGACCGACCTCGCGGTGATCAGGGTGGCGCCCGGCGCGGCCCAGCTCACGCCGATCGCGGTCGGCGACTCCGCCGCGCTGGTCGTGGGGCAGCCGGTGGTCGCCGCCGGCTCCCCGCTGGGCCTGACGGGCACCATCACGTCGGGGACCGTGAGCGCCCTCAGCCGCTACATCGACGTCGGGCAGGGCAGCGCGCCGGCCACGCTGGTCAACGCCGTCCAGACCGATGCGGCCATCAACCCCGGCAACAGCGGCGGCCCGCTGACCGACTGCGCCGGACGCCAGATCGGTGTCAGCTCGGCAGGCGCCCAGGCGCCCGGCGGTCAGGGCGGCAGCATCGGACTGAACTTCGCCATTCCCATGGACTTCGCCCGCTCGGTGGCCGACCAGCTGATCCGCACCGGGCGGGCCACCCACCCTGGCATCGGCCTGCTCGCCGTCACCGTCACCGCCGAGATGGCCACCGCCACCGGGCTGGTGCGGGGCGCGCTGGTACAGCAGGTCGTGCCGGGATTCGGCGCCGCACAGGCCGGGATCCTCCCCGGCGACGTGATCACCAAGGTGGCGGGCACCCCGGTGAACAGCGTCGACCAGATGCTCGTCGCCGTCCGTGGCCACAACCCGGGCGAGACCGTCGAGGTCACCTCTGTCCGGAATGGCGCGGAGCAGAACGCGAACGTCGTGGTCAGCGGAAGCTAGGGCCGCGGCTGTCGGCTGCGATCCGGCGGTTCGTGGGGTATAGACAGGGGATGGCTCGTACTGCGTTCGTTCTCGGCGGTGGGGGCGTGCTCGGTGCCGTGGAGGCGGGCATGGCCCGCGCGCTGCTGGAGGCGGGGATCGTGCCCGATGCGGTGTACGGCACGTCGATCGGCGCGATCAACGGGGCGGCGATCGCGGCCGACCCCACTCCGGCCGGGGCGTGCCGGCTGATCGAGACCTGGGCGGAACTGTCGGACGACGCGCTGCTCGGCGGCTCGCTGGTCGGCCGCCTGGTGGAGCTCGTGCGCAGCGGGACGTCGTTGCACGACGGCGACGAGTTGCGCCGGTTGCTGCGGGAACGGCTGCCGGTGCGCACGTTCGAGGAGCTGGCGATCCCCTTCCACTGCGTCGCGGCCAGCGTCGAGCGGGCGCGCGAGCACTGGTTCAGCTCGGGCGAGCTGATCGAGGCCGTCCTGGCGTCCTGCGCGCTGCCCGGCGTGTTCCCGCCCGTCGCGATCGACGGCGAGCACTTTCTCGACGGTGGTCTGGTCAACAGCATTCCGTTGGAACGAGCCGTCCAGCACGGCGCCGACACCGTGTGGGTGCTGCACGTCGGACGCCTGGAGGAGACCTTGACCGTGCCGCGCCTGCCGTGGCAGGTCGGCTTCGTGGCGTTCGAGATCGCCCGCCGCCATCGGTTCCACACCGATCTCGGCCGGGTGCCGGACGGGGTACGCGTGCATGTGCTGCCGAGCGGTTCTCCCGATCGCCGGGCGGCGACCTGGTCCAACCTGCGGTACCGCGACCGGCGCCGGATCGCCGGCCGCGCGGATTCCGCCTACGAGGCCACCCGCGCCTATCTGGCGGACCAGTGATCACGACGTTGCGCCGCGCCACCATGATCCCGGTTGTCGTGCTGGTGGAGGTGGTCCTGGTGCTCACGGCACCGCTGTCGCTGACGGTGGCCGGTGTGGTGGCGGCCTGCGTCCGATCGTCGCGCCCGCTGCGCACGGTGTTGCTGGTACTGGCCTACGCGAGTGTCGAGTTGCGGGTGCTGCGCCGGATCCTGGGCGGCGAACCGGACTGGGATGCGCTGATGCCCGAGGTGATCGGCACGATCTACCGCGCCCTGCGGCGGATTCTGGACGTGCGGCTCGTTCTGGAGCCGGGTTCGGTCGACGCGGGGCGGCCGGCCGCCGGGAATCCGGTGATCGTGCTGGCGCGGCATTGCGGCCCCGGAGACTCGCTGTTCATCGCGTGGCTGATCGAGGTGCACTACCGGCTGCGGTTGCACATCGTGCTGAAAGCCTTGCTGCGCCTGGAACCCACGCTCGATCTCGCCGGGGATCACCTGCCGTTGTGCTTCATCGGGCACGGCGGGCGGCGTGCGCGCGACGAGATCGGCACGCTGGCGGCGTCGCTGTCGCGGGGAGACGCGTTGCTGTTGTTCCCCGAGGGCGGGAACTTCAGCCGCCCGCGGTGGCGGCGTGCGGTCGCCGGGCTGTCCGCCGCGGGCGCCTTCCGCGCGGCGCGGCGGGCCCGGTGGCGGACGCACACCCTGCCGCCCCACCGTGGCGGCACCGTCGCGGCGTTGACCAACGCGCCGGGGGCCGACGTGCTGCTGCTGGCCCACACCGGTTTCAGCGACGACGGGCGGGACCGCCCGTGGTGGCGTATTCCCGTGCACCGTTCGGTCGTGGTGCGCACGGAACTCGTCCCGGCCGCCGAGGTCCCGCGGGAACCGGACGCCGCGGGCACGTGGCTCGAGCACCGGTGGGCCGAAGTGGACGCCTGGGTGAGCGGGCACGCCACTGCCCGCTGAGGGCGACGGTGCGCAGGTGCGAGAACGCGAGCGTCGGCTGTCAGCTGACGGCTACGTCCCGGGTTTCCTCGCTGGTTCGCTGCGATACGTTGCCACCGACGCGCCCAGTCAGTGTGACGGCGACTCCGATCAACGAGACAGCCGCTGCGATCAGGAAGGTGAGCTGGTAGCCGGTGTCGGTGTAGACGGCGGTGCCAGCGCTGGTGAGGTGTGAGAGGTTCGCGCCGAGTACGGCCAGCGCCACAGGTGTGACGAGGCCACCGCCGATTTGTTCCGCGACACCGAGAACTCCGGTGGCGATGGCACGTTGATCCTCGGGGGCCCGGTCGACGGTGAGGTAGCCGGTCAAGGGTGCGAGGAGCGCGAAGCCGATTCCGGTGATCGCCGCGCCGAGCAGTACCTGCCATGCGTGTGCGTGCAGCAAGCCAAGGCAGGCCATGCCGATGGTCAACGCGGCGGTGCAGATGCGGAGCAACGTCGACGTATGTCCTCGTTGGATCAGCAGGCCGCACAGGGGCCCGAACGCCACGCCGGTGAGGCCGTAGGGAAGGTAGAAAACAGCCAGGCCGAGTGCGGTGACACCGAATCCGTAGCCGGCGCCTTCGGCCGCCGGGGTTTCCAGCATCAGCGGGATCACCACGGAGAACGTGTTGGCCGCGAAGTAGCCGACCACGCCGATGATGAGTGGTGTGCGCATTCCGGGCCGGGTCAGTATGCGCAGGTCGATCAGGGGTTCGGTGGTGCGAAGACTGCGGAGGACGAAGAGGAGGAGGACCAGGATGCCGCAGACGAGGGCGGTGATGGTGGGCGCGGCGACCCATCCCCAGCTGCCGCCTTGCTCGATCGTCAGGAACACCAGCCCGATTCCGGCGCCGAGCAGCAACGCTCCCACCGGATCCAGCCGCCGCCGGGCGCGAAATCCCGAATTGGGAACCGCGGCGGCGAAGAAGGCGATGGCGACCAGAATGTAAATGGCACAAAACCAGAACACGCTGCGGAAACCGAAGTTGTCCAGCAGCACACCGGACAGGAACGGGCCGGCGATCACGGCGACACCCAGCATAATGGACAGACAGCCGATACCGATCGGTGCCAGCCGTTGCGGCAGCGACTCTCGCAGCACGGCGTAGAGGAGCACGGTGATGGACAGCGACGCACCTTGTAGCGCTCTGCCGACGAAAAGTATCGGCATGGTGGTCGTGATCGCGCAGAGCAGGGAGCCGGCGAGGAACAGCACGGCCGTGATCAGGATGACCCGCTTCTTGCCGTAGAGATCCGCGAGTTTACCGGTGATCGGCGTGGTGAACACGCCGACCAGCATCGTAATGGTGATCACCCAGCCGGCATCTCTCGTGTGGAAGGCCTCGGCGATGGGTGGCATCGCGGGATACACCAGGGTCAGTTCGAGCACGATGATCAAGGCGATCAGCACCGAGGCGGTGATGATCGCGATCTCCCGCAGGGAAATGCCTTGTTGCCGCATGATGTCCACTCCGTTGTGAATTGATCAGCCAGCCGATCGAGGCCTTCAGGCCGGGTGAGCCGCTCGAAACACCGGCGATAAGAGTTTCGAAATAGCGAAACGCATTTTCAACACAACCCAGAATCCAAGACCGGCCCGCACCTGTCAACCCACCAGTACAGGCACAAAGCAAACCGACAACAAAACAACCAGGCCACGCCCGCCGCACGTGAAATTTCTTTCAGTATTTCGAAACCGTGCCGATGCCGTGGGCACGGGAGACCGGCTGTGCATCGGTGCCACCGAGAACGAGGGCGCACGTTTCGGCCGAGCGTGCTCGCTCAGCCGCCCAATCCCGGTGTGGCGGATGTGCCGATCCGCTGTCGCGATGGCCTGTCCGCGCTCTGCGATCCGGTCATCGGCTGGAAGAAGTCTGCTGTGCCAAGGTGTTGGCCGGCCGCGGGGCCGCAGGCACGCCTCAGCCGATGACCCCGCGCTCGCGCAGGTCTGCGATCTCCGCGTCGTCGTAGCCCAGCTCTCCCAGCACCGAGTCGGTGTGGTCGCCCAGCGCGGGTGCCGTGCCGGCGACAGCGCCCGAGCGGGAGAACGACGCGAGCGGCGTCAGGCGGGGGTGCTCGCCGAAGAGCGGGTGTTGCACGTCGACGAGGATGTCGCTGGCGCGGCCCAGTTCGTCGCTCTGCAGCTGCACCTCCACCGGGCCGTCGGCGGCCCGCACGCAGCCGACGCCGACGGCGAGCAGCCGCCGTTCCCAGACCTCGGCCGCGTCCGTCTGGAAGATCTTCGCCAGTTGCTCGGCGAGCGCGCCGTCGTTTTCCTCGCGGGCCCCGGTGGTGCCGAAGCGCGGGTCGCGGGCGAGCGCGCCGCCGTGGTCGGCGAGTTCCGTGGTGAGGGCCGTCCAGTCCCGTTCGGTCGGCGCGGCGAGGAAGACCCAGCCGTCGGCGGTCTCGTAGAGCCGGTACAGCGCGGACAGACCGTGCAGATCGGCGTCCGGGACCGGGGTGGGCGGGACGTTTGGATAGTCGACCATTTCGTCGGAGAGCGCGTGCATCGCCGAGGACAGCATCGTGGTGAGCATGGCCTGCCCGCCGTGCCCGCGATCGCGGGCCACCAGGCCGAGGAGCATCGCGGTGGCCACCGCGACGGCGGCCAGGCCGTCGGGCTGGGCGCACTCCGCCGCGACGGTCGGGGCGAGCTGGCGCGAGTACCGCTTGATCTCCTCGATGGTCAGGTCCGGGCGCTGCGGCACGCCCGGGCCGGCGTTGCGCTTGCCCATCCCGGAACCCGCCGCGATCGTCGGGGCGAACGCCGGCTTGTCGCCGCACGGCCCGTCCATGCCGTAGCCGGGCGCGTTCAGGTAGACCAGGTCCGGGTTGATCGCGCGCAGGGTCTCCTGGTCGATACCGAGCCGCTGGGCGGCGCCGGCCCGGAAGGTCTGCAACACGATGTCCGCGCGCTTGGCCAGCTCGTGCACGACGCGCAGCCCCTCCGGGGTCTGCATGTCGAGTGCCACGCTTTCCTTGCCCTGCAGCACTTTCGCCGCGCCGGCCTCCGGGAAGTCGAGCAACGTGCGCATCGGCTCGCCGGCCAGCGGCTCGATCTTGATCACCCTGGCGCCCAGGTCCGCCAGGACGCATCCGCCGTAGGGGGCGGCGAAGAACGTGCCCAGCTCGAGCAGCGTGACGCCCTCCAGCGGCGGCCTGCCGTCGGGGGCCCCGGCCGGTGGTTGTGGCCTCGGGCGCGGCCGCACGCTGTTCGCGCCCTCGTTCAGCCTCGGCGCCGGGGCCCCCAGCCGCGCCGGTGTGCCCTCCAGCCGCACCAGCGCGGCGGGCTGGCGGACCGTGCCCACGTCGGGATCCGCCAGCTCGGCGACCCAGTTCCCGTGCAGCAGCTGCGGGTGGTCGAGCAGTTCCCGCCCGTCGCGGAACACCTCGGCCCAGACGTCGGGGTCCTCGTCGAAGATCTCCTGCCATTCGGCGAAGGTCTTGGCCTTGATCCGCTCCAGCAGCATGGTCCAGAACCGGTCGCGCTGGTCGAGATCCTCGAAGGTGGGCACGGTGGACCACTCCGGGTCGGCCTTCATCCAGTCCAGGTCCACCGCGCGCAGGAACGCGTCGAACAGGCGCGGCTGGGTCTGCGAGAACTGCAGCCACCGGCCGTCCGCGGTCAGCGCGATGATCAGGCGGAAGTACAGGCTGTGCCGGGGCGTGCCGTTCTCGTCCCATTTCTCGACGGCCTGGAACGCGTCGGGGTACTGCTTCGCCACGACCAGCAGGAACCAGTTGTACGTGCCGAGCGCGGCCAGCCCGTGCAGCAGACTGGTGCGCACGTGCTGCCCGTGCCCGCTGCGCGAACGTTCGTGCAGCGCCG
>DASZUO010000018.1:0-3456 GCA_035547575.1 Amycolatopsis sp.
GCCGCATCACCGCCACCCCGGTCGCCAGCATCCGGGACGTCGAGCACAAGGCCCGGCTGCTGCGCGAGGCGAACGCCGCGGCCGAGCCGCTGCGGCTCGTCGCCGACGCGCTCACCGGTGCCGGGCTGCGCGCCGCCGGACAGTCGACGAAGAAGCAGAACGCGATCTTCGTCGAGCTGGAATCCGGCGTCTGGGCCGACGAGACGAACAACGACACCAGCGTGCTCGACCGATACGCCGCCGACATCCAGACCGGCCGGCCCGCCGGCAAGGAGCCACGCCGCCCGCTGCACTGGCCGCTCATCTTCCCGGAAGTGTTCTCCGACACCCGCGACCCCGGATTCGATGCCGTCATCGGAAACCCCGCCTTCCTGGGTGGCAAGAAGATTTCCGGGACCCTCGGCGACGACTACCTCGCCTGGCTCGCCACCTGGGATGGCCATGGGGTGAAAGGACACGCTGACCTGGCGGCCCGGTTCGTGCTCCGCGCGACCGGCCTGCTCAACGGGCAGGGCCAGCTTGGCTATGTCACCACCAATACCCTCGTGGAGGGCGACACCCTCGAGGTCGGGTTGCTCCAGGTGGAACGTGCCGGATGGTGGGTACAGCGTGGAACCAGCTCTCACCCGTGGCCCAGCTCAAGTGCCAGCCTGTCGATCATCGAGATCTGGTTGGGACGCACTCGTGGCGCTGCGCCGCCCGTGCTCGACGACGAACCGGTACCCAACCTCGGCGTCGATCTGCAGCCCTATCTGACCGAGACCGGCCGCCCCGAGCGTCTGACCGAGAATGACGACACTGCATTCATCGGCTCTTACGTGCTCGGACTCGGGTTCACGCTCGACGCGGACGCAGCACAAGACATGATCGCTGCTGATCCGCGCAACGCCGACGTCCTCATGCCGTACATCATTGGCGCAGACCTCAACCGTCGGCCAGACACCTCGGCCGGTCGGTGGGTCATCAACTTCTTTGACTGGCCGCTTGACCGGGCGGAACACTACGAACGGCCGCTGGAGCAGGTGCGGCGGCTCGTCAAGCCAGAGCGTGATCGCAAGAAGCGCGAGGTTCACAAGCGGCTCTGGTGGCAGTACGCAGACCGACGCGTTGCCCTCTACGAGACAGTTGAGTGCATGAGCCACGTGCTAGTGACGTCCCGGGTTAGCGACTTGGTCATACCTGCTCGTGTGCCAACCGGCCAGGTGTTCGCCGAACGACTCGTAGTCTTCGCGTCGGAAGGATTTGCTGACCTCGCTGTACTTTCGTCGTCAATGCATCAGGTCTGGGTGATGCGCTACACGTCAACGATGGGGACAACCCTGATGTATGCGCCGTCGGACGTGTTCGTTACGTGGCCGCGCCCCGGCTCTACCGCCGCGCTTACGGGGCTCGGCAAGCAGTTGGACACCGAGCGGCGCGAGCTGATGCTGGGCCGGTCCTTGGGGCTGACGAAGCTGTACAACCAGGTCCACGACCCGTCCGTCACCGACCCGGCCATCGCCCGGCTGCGGGAGATCCACGAGCAGATCGACTACGCGATGCTCGACGCGTACGGCTGGACCGACCTGAAGCTCGACATCGGCCACCACCCGACGAAGATCGGCATCCGGTGGACCGTCTCCCCGCAGGCCCGCTACGAGCTGCTCGACCGCCTGCTCATCGAGAACCACCGCCGCGCCGCCACCCAGCGCTCTTGATCACTCCGCGTCGCCGCCGGGATCCGTCGGGTCGGGCCGGTAACCTGCCGTCCGTGCCATCAGTGCTGTTCTGCGGTGACGAGTCGGGGTGTCGTGCGTGCCGGAAGAGCTGAACCCGAGCGACAACCCGACGAAGGAGGTGCGCGAGGCGCTGGAAGCGATCTTCGCGGCCGCCCCGGGGGAGTGGCGACTCGTGAAGGCCGGGCACTGGGGCTCCCTGCGGTGCACTCGGGGGTGCTGCATGATCCCGGTCGACGGAACCCCGAAGAATCCCGGTAACCACGCCAGAAGGCTTGAGCGCGAGGCCCGTAAGCACCCCCGCGACCAGAACGATCCGCAGAACCGTCTTCGGAACGAATCGTGACATAACCGGTGTTGCGCGCACTCAAGGGCTGACGTATCTTGACGATGAGTGTTGACAGATGTCAACACTGTGAAGGGGAGGACATGGCAGATTTGGAACTCCGGCTCGTCGTGGAAGGGTTCGATGTCGACGACGAGCAGCAGGTTGCTGCCCTGTACGACAACTTCGATGCAGTGGTGTCTTCGATCTGCGGCGTAAACGTGGTCACGCTGACCGTGATCGATGGTGAGCGCCGGCTTGCTGCCGCCCGCTCGGCCGTTGCCCGGTTGGAACATGTTACTGGGGCCCGAGTCATCGACCTGGACCTTGACCTTGTGGACGCCGGAGAGATTGCGGAGCGCGCCGGCCTCAGCCGCCAGGCCGTGAACCTGCTGGCCACCGGACAGCGCGGTTCAGGTTTTCCCGCCCCGTTCGCACTCCCGGGCGGGCACCGGGTCTGGACATGGGCATCGGTGAACATCTGGCTTGCCCAGCACCGCCCCGAGCGAGCCGACCCCCTCGAGCACCTGACCCGCCAGGAGCAGCGCCAGCTTGCCGCGTGGCTTGCGACCAGGCATCAGGCCCACTCGGTTGACCTATTGTGCCGTCGGATCGAGTTGACGCTTGGCACGGACGACCGCTCCGCCTCCTTTACAGGAGACGGTGACTGGCCACCTGCCGCGACGATCGACCATCGGGCTCTGAACAGACTGCTTGTTCCCTTGGCTAGCTATCGCGATAGCACGCGCAGCGATTCCGTGATCATGGCTTAGCGGTGACCGAGACCCAGCACCCGCTGCCGCACCCTGCGCTGGTGGCGAACCTGACCGATGTGCGGCTGAGGTCGATCTCGGCCGAGGTATGCGATGGCAGTGGTGAGCCGGACAAGGCCAGCATGCAGATTGGCATGCGATCCGAGTGGGACGAAGACGACCACGTGCTCGGGTTCTCCCTCGACTATCAAGTGGACCTTGGTGCGGATGGTTCGACGAAGCTGAGCGTCACAGCGTCGTACCTGGTTACCTTTGTGATGGCTCGTCCCTTCGACGGGTCACCCGACACGCTCGCAGAGTTTGGCACGAAGGTCGCCGCAATGGCGGTCCATCCGTATCTGCGAGAGGTCGTCGCATCGCTCGCCGCCCGAATGGGTTTCGAGGTGAAGCCGCTCCCGCTACTGCGCCCCAGCGACCTGACCGCGAAGGAAGAACCCGCCCCGAGCGAAGAACTTGGCCCGGAACCCAAGCAGTAGGACGGCCGTCCGGAAACTGCGCCGGCGCTGCCTCGGCAACCGAAATGTCACCGGCCTGCATTAGCGTCGCGGGCGACGGAGCAGCGATCGATGCCGGGAGGCGCACAGTGACCGAGGCGGGCACCGCAGCCACTGCGTACGACGTGCGGGCCGAATTCGAAGACCTG
>DASZUO010000019.1:0-9196 GCA_035547575.1 Amycolatopsis sp.
ACCGGTCACGAGCCCGCCGCGATGCACCAGGCGATGGCGGCCGTGCTGGAGGACGTCTACGCCGAGATCCGCCGGATCCAGCAGGAGGCGCGCGGCGGGCTACGGGGCCGGCCGCGCTGGCCGCTGATCGTGCTGCGCAGCCCGAAAGGGTGGACCGGACCGTCCGTTGTGGACGGCAAGCCGGTCGAGGGAACGTGGCGGGCGCATCAGGTCCCGTTGCCTGCAGTGCGGGAGAACCCGGAGCACCTGCGGGCACTGGAATCGTGGCTGCGCTCGTACCGGCCGGAAGAGTTGTTCGACGCCGACGGTCGGCCGCGGCCGGAGGTGACCGCGGTGATCCCGCGCGGGGCGCGGCGGATGGGGGCGAACCCGCACGCCAACGGCGGGCTGCTGCTGCGTCCGTTGCCGCTGCCGGACCCCGCCGCGCACGCGGTGGCTGTCCCCGAGCCGGGTGTCACCAGCGCGGAGCCGACCCGTGTGCTCGGCCGCTGTTTGAAGGATCTGTTCGCACGGGATGTCGATCGCCGGGATTTCCGGTTGTTCGGGCCGGACGAGACGGCGTCGAACCGGCTGGACGCGGTGTACGAGGTGACCGCGAAGGCGTGGCAGGCGGCGGTTGAGCCGGTCGACGAGCATCTGGCGACCGACGGGCGCGTCGTGGAGGTGCTGTCCGAGCACCTGTGCCAGGGCTGGCTCGAGGGCTACCTGCTGACCGGGCGGCACGGGTTGTTCTCGTGCTACGAGGCGTTCGTGCACATCGTGGACTCGATGGTGAACCAGCACATCAAATGGCTGCGCACGCACCGGAAGATCCCGTGGCGGCGCCCGATCGCGTCGCTGAACTACCTGCTCACCTCGCACGTGTGGCGGCAGGATCACAACGGCTTCTCGCATCAGGACCCGGGATTCATCGACCATGTGGCGAACAAGAGCCCTGAGGTCGTGCGCGTCTATCTGCCGCCGGACACCAACACGCTCCTCGCGGTCGCAGACCACTGCCTGCGTAGCCGGGACTACGTGAACGTGATCGTGGCCGGCAAGAACGAGACGCCGAACTGGCTCGACGCCGAGCAGGCGGCACTGCACTGCGCGCGCGGTGCCGGGATCTGGGCGTGGGCGTGCACGTTTCCCGAGCGCGAACCGGACGTCGTGCTCGCGTGCGCCGGCGACGCGCCGACGATGGAGGTGCTCGCGGCCGCGTCGCTGCTCCGGCAGCATCTGCCGGACCTGGCGGTGCGGGTGGTCAACGTGGTCGACCTGATGCGTCTGCAGCCGGACACCGAGCATCCGCATGGCATGAGCGACTGGGAGTTCGACGCGCTGTTCACCATCGACCGGCCGGTGATCTTCGCTTACCACGGCTACCCGTGGCTGATCCACCGGATGGCGTACCGGCGCACCAACCACGCGGAATTCCATGTGCGGGGCTACAAGGAACACGGCACCACGACGACCCCGTTCGACATGCTGGTGCTCAACGACATGGACCGCTTCCAGCTCGTCATCGACGTGATCGATCGGACTCCCGGGCTTGCCCGCACCGCCGGCGTTGTCCGGCAGGTGATGGCCGAAACCCGTGAGCGGCACCGCCGCTGGATCCGCGAGCACGGCGAAGACCTCCCCGAGGTACGCGACTGGACGTGGGCCTGAGATGCGACGTAGGCAATCGGGTTCGAGCGTCGTGCTGGCAGACGGCGAGGTCGTCCTCGTCCGGCCATTGCACCCATCGGACACCGCGGCTGTGCTCACCCTGCACCAGGGCCTGGACGAGTACGATCGCTACCTGCGGTTCTTCGGTCTACCGGGCAACCTGGACAAGCTCAGCATGCGGATCGCCGGGGAGCCAGGGCCGCGACACGGGGCCGTCGGTGCTTTCCGCCAGGACAGTCTGGTCGGGGTGGCGCATTACGAGGTGTCCGCGGATCCGACCGAGGCGGAGGTGGCGCTTGCGGTGGACGGTCGGGCGCAGGCGCACGGTGTCGGGACGGTGTTGCTGGAGCACCTCGTATCGTTGGCCCGGGCTCGGGGCGTCCGCCGATTCACCGGCGAGGTGCTGGCCGAGAACAGCCGGATGGTCCGCGTTTTCGCAGACCTCGGGCTGCCCTACCGGATCACGCCGGGTGGGCCGGAGCGGCAGTTCGTGCTGGTGCTGGAACCGGGAGAGGACTACTGGTCGGCGCTGGCCGAACGGGAGCGCGTCGCGGATGTCGCCAGCCTGCGGTCGGTACTGCGGCCGGCGTCGGTCGCGGTGATCGGGGCGAGCCGTCGAGCAGGCTCGGTCGGGCATGCCGTGCTGTGCAACCTGCTCGACGGCGGTTTTCCCGGGGCAGTGTTCGCGGTGAACCCGCACGCCACCGAGATTTCCGGGTTGCCTTGTGCGGCATCGGTGCTGGACCTGCCGGAGTGCCCGGAGTTGGCCGTCGTGTGCGTGCCCGCCGCGGCGGTGCCTGACGCGGTCGAGGAGTGCGGAAAACGGGGCGTGCGGGCGGTGGTGGTGATCTCGGCAGGCCTGACCGGCAGCGAACTCGGCCCCCGCGTCGTGACCGCCGCCCGGACCTACGGGATGCGGCTGGTCGGGCCGAACTGTGTCGGCGTGGCGAATCCGGGCGAGGGACTGAACGCCACGTTCGTGCCCGGTACGGTCCCGGAGGGGCCGGTGGGAGTGGTGACGCAGTCGGGTGGGTTCGGCATCGCGCTGCTGGAATCGTTGCGGCGGTTGGGGATCGGCTTGTCGAGCTTGGTGTCCACGGGGGACAAGTACGATGTCAGCGGCAACGACCTGCTGCTGTGGTGGCAGCGTGACGCGGCGACCGAGATCGCGGTGCTGTACCTGGAGTCGTTCGGCAACCCGCGCAAGTTCGGCCGTCTCGCGCGCGCTCTGGCACGGACCAAGCCGGTCGTAGCAATCCGCACCGGCGGCACCGAAGTAGCCCAGCGCGCCGCCGCGTCGCACACCGCCGCCGCGGCCACCTCCGCGGTCACCCGGGACGCGCTATACGAGCAGGCCGGTGTCATTGCCGTCGACACCGTCAGCGAGCTGGTCGAGACCGTCGCCGCGCTGTCCTGGCAGCCGTTGCCCGCAGGCAACCGGGTCGCCGTCATCAGCAACGCGGGGGGCGCCGGAGTGCTTGCCGCGGACGCCTGCGCACGGCACGGTTTGATCCTGCCCGAGGTGCAGGACCAGACGAAGGCCGCGTTGCGCGCGATGCTGCCCGGCCAGGCCTCGCTGCGCAATCCCATCGACACCACCGCAGGCGTCGGCGCCGAGACCTTCGGCGCCTGCCTCGACGCCGTCCTCGCCGACCCGGGCGTCGACGCGGTGCTCGCCGCGACGGTGCCGACGGCGCTCGGCGACCCGACGGCCGCGGTGCCGCGGCGGGCCCGCCGCTCGGACAAGCCCGTGCTTGCCGTACGTCTCGGGCAGCTCGGCCATGTCGAACCGCTCCCGGACGAGCAGGGAGCGGCGACAGCAAGCTACGCGGATCCGGCCGACGCCGCTGCGGCGCTCGGCAACGTGACGCGGTACGCGCGGTGGCGGGTGACACCGGACGATCCGGCTCCGGAACTGGCCACTGTGGACGCATCGCGTGCGGAGGCGCTGGTGCGCTGGTGCCTCGCGCGCGGTCGCCGCTGGCTCGCGCCCCTGGAGGTCGCGGAACTGTTGCGCTGCTTCGGTGTCCCCATGGTCGAGACCCGGTATGCGCCGGACGAGGACGAGGCTGTTGCCGCGTTCGGGGATCTGACGCGGCCGGTTGCTCTGAAGGCTGATGCCGAGGGTGTGGTGCACAAGAGCGCTCAGGGCGGTGTCGTCCTCGACGTCACCGACGAGGCCGCGGTGCGGGAGGTCGTGCGCGGATGGCGGCGGCGGTTCGGCGCCGGGTGGCGTGGCGCGGTCCTGCAGCCGATGGCCGAGCGCGGCCGGGAGCTGCTGGTGGGTATCAGTGCCGACGAGGTGTTCGGCCCGCTGGTTGTGTTCGGGCTCGGCGGAACGGACACCGACCTGGTCGCCGACCGGTCGGCGCGTCTCGCCCCGCTGACCGGCACCGACGCCGATCGGTTGCTGGACGGGCTGCGGTCGTCGCCGAGGCTGTTCGGAGATCTCGATCGGGACGCGGTCCGCGACGTGCTGCTGCGGGTCAGCCGGCTCGCGGAGCTGCTGCCGGAGGTCGTGGAGCTGGACCTGAACCCACTTGTCGCGTCGGGTAGCGGATGTCTCGTGCTCGACGCGCGCATCCGCATCGAACCCCACGCACCGGCCGACCCGTTCCTGCGCCGGCTGCGGACGTGAGGAGAACCATGCGCATCCTGACCCTGAACCCGGGTTCCTCCAGCATGAAGGTGTCCCTCGTCAAGGACGATGTCGCGCTGCACACCGAGACATGGACCGCCGCCGCGGACACCGTCGCCGACGAGAATGCGGTGCGGGACGCGATCGAGCGCTGGGGACGGCCGGACGCGGTCGCCGTACGGTTCGTGCACGGCGGTTCGCGGCCCGGCCCGGCACTGCTTGACGAGGACCTGCTCCGGAATCTGGAACGGCTCGGCTCGCTCGCCCCGTTGCACCAGCCGCTCTCGGTCGACGTGACGAGGTTGGTCCGTTCTGCTTTGCCGGATCTGCCGGTGGTCGCGTGCTTCGACACGTCATTCCACAGTGGACTACCCGAGGCGGCGTCGCGCTACGCGCTGCCGCGGGCGTGGACGGCACAGAACCGGCTGCGCCGCTACGGTTTCCACGGATTGTCGTGCCAGTACTCCGCGCGCCGGTGCACCGAGCTGCTCGGGGTGCCCGATGTGCGGATGCTGTGCTGCCACGTCGGCGCGGGTGTTTCGGTGACCGCGATCCGCGACGGGGCGAGCGTCGATACCTCCATGGGTTTCACGCCGCTGGAGGGCGCGGTGATGGCGACGCGTTCGGGCTCGGTGGATCCCGGTCTGCTGCTGCACGTCCTCGACACCGGCGAGGTCGACGTTCCCGGTCTGATCGATGCCCTGTACCACCGCTCCGGACTGGCCGGGATGACCGGCACCGGCGGGGATCTCCGCGAAATCCTGGCCGCCCGCGCTGCCGGTGACGTGTCCGCCCAATCCGCGGTAGGGGTCTACTTGCACCGGCTGCGGCGGGAGATCGGCGCGGTGGCGATGAGCCTCGACCGGCTCGACGCGCTCGTGTTCACCGGCGGCGTCTCGGAGCACCAGCCCGAGCTGATCGCCGAACTCGCGCACGGGCTTGCCCTGCTGGGCCTGACCGTGGACACGTCCCGGCTCGCCGGTACCGGCGACCGGCTGATCAGCCCGCCGGACGCCGAGGTCGCGCTATATCTGATCACCGCACGAGAGGATCTGGAGCTGGCGCGCGAGGCGGACAGCCTCCTCCGTGCGCCGGCGCGCGCCTGAAGCAACGGTCTCAGGGCGCCAGGACGGCGGCCCCGTGCACGCGGTCGGCGGCCAGGTCGTCGAGGGCACGGTCGGCCTCCTCGAGCGGGTACCGGGTTGTGACGACGTGCAGCCGGTGCTCGCCGGCGAAGGCAAGGAAATCCCGTGCGTCGTCGCGCGTGTTCGCGGTGACGCTGCGTAGCTGGCGCTCTTGGAACAGGTGCTGCTGGTAGTTCAGCGGCGGGATGTCGCTGAGGTGGATGCCGGCGACGGCGAGCGTGCCGCCCCGGTCCAGTGCGGCAAGTGCGGGCAGCACGAGTTCGCCCGCCGGTGCGAACAGGATCGCCGAGTCCAGCGGCTCGGGTGGCGGATCGGCGGCGCCGCCGGCCGAGGCGGCACCCAGGTCCAGAGCCAGCCGCCGTGCTCGCGCGCCGCGGGTCATGACGTGCACGGTGGCGCCATGCGCGAGGGCGACCTGTGCCGCCAGGTGCGCGCTGGCCCCGAACCCGTAGATGCCCAGCCGGCCCCGCGCCGGGAGCCAGGCGCGACGCAGGGCCCGAAAGCCGATGATGCCCGCGCACAGCAGCGGAGCGAGTTCGGCGTCGGAGTAGCCGCTGGGCAGGTGGTGGGCGTAGGCCGCGGGCACCGTGGCGTAGTCGGCGTAGCCGCCGTCGGCGTCCCATCCGGTGTAAATCGAGTCCGGGCACAGGTTTTCCGCGCCGGAGCGACAGTACTTGCAGTGCCCGCAGGTGCCGCGCAGCCAGGCAATCCCAACCCGGTCGCCCTCCGCGAAACCGGCCGTGTCCGGCGCGGGCGTGACGACCTCGCCGACCACCTCGTGCCCGGGCACGACATTCGGCCGGTGGATCGGGAGATCACCTTCGAGGACGTGCAGGTCGGTGCGGCAGACACCGCAGGCGAGCACCCGGACCAGCAGCTCTTCGGGGCCAGGGGTCGGGACTTCGCTGACGTGCAGCTCGAACTTGCGTGTCGCCGGCTGCCCTGGGCGGTGCACCCGCCAGGCGCGCATCTCGGTCATCACCCGAGCGTCGTGCGGGACCGCACGGCCTGTCGAGAGCCGAAAGTCTCTCGACGGCGAGGACGGCGGACTCTACCTCCGCGTGCCTGCCACGGACAGTCTTTGGGGAGGAACGACGGGGTGGAGAGGACTGCTCGTGAGCGAGGATGCGCTGCCGCACGTGATCGTGGCCGGTGTCGACGGATCGGCTTCCTCACTACACGCCGTACGATGGGCCGCCCGGGAGGCCTTGCGCCAGGCCGTCCCGCTGCTCTTGCTGCACAGCGTGTACGTGCCCTCACCCGAGCCCTACGTCCCCGTCCGGCTCCCGCGCAGTTATGGCGAGGCGCTGCGCGAGCAGGGCACGGAATTGCTCACCGAGGCCGCGAAGGTCGCGCAGGAGGCGGCGAGCGGGGTTGTGGTGCGCACCGAGCAACGGAACGGACCGGCGTCCGGTCATCTGCTGCGGCTCGCCGAATCGGCCGAGCTGCTTGTCGTCGGGTCGCGCGGTCTGGGTGCGGTGGCTGGTGTGCTGCTCGGGTCGGTCGCCGGGGAGGTGGCGGCGCATGCCCACTGCCCGGTAGTGGTGGTGCGGGGTCGCACGCCCGAGTCGGCTCCTCGAGAGACCGGGCCGGTTGTGGTGGGCGTGGATGGTTCGGTCCGCGGCGCCGCCGCCGTGCGGTTCGCCTTCGACATGGCCGCGGCCCGTGCCGCGCCGCTGGTGGTGGTGCATGTGGCCTTCAGGTCGACAGCGGTGATGCCCGAGGAGGCCGGCCGGCAGGTGCGTGCGGGCTCCGCTCGTTACCCGGGCCTGGAGGTGCGCGAGCGCATCGTGCACGACCGGCCGGTGCGGGGTCTGCTCGACGTCGCGGAGGACGCGTCGCTGGTGGTGGTCGGATCGCGCGGGCGGGGCGGGTTCACCGGTCTCCCGCTGGGCTCGACCAGCCAGGCCGTGCTGCGTCACGCGTCCTGTCCGGTGGCGATCGTGCGAGAGAAGGCGGACCAATGACCACGACAACACGGCACCCGGTTGTGGCCGGTGTGGATGGTTCGGTCTGGGCATTGGACGCGGTGCGGTGGGCCGCTCGCGAGGCGACGCGCAGGGATGCCTCGTTGCACCTGTTCCACGTATGTGTGCTGCCGCCGTTGGGGCCTCACGTGGCGGCGGGGACGGAGCTGCGTATCACCGAGGCGTTGGTGGAGCAGGGGTATGGATGGTTGCGTGAGGCGAAGGCAGCGGCGCGGGATGCCGCGGGTGAGGTCGAGATCCGCACGCAGTTGCGGGTGGGCGCGGCGGCCGGGGCCCTGATCGCGGAGTCGGCGCAGGCGATGATGCTGGTGCTGGGCTCGCACGGCCTGGGTGGGTTCGCGGGCATGCTCGTGGGTTCGGTGGCGCGAGGTGTCGCCGCGCACGGACGTTGCCCGGTGGTCGTGGTGCGCGGGGATCAGCCACCGGCCGATGGCCCGGTCGTTGTCGGAGTGGACAGTTCCACGGTCTGCGACGCGGCGATCGCGTTCGCCTTCGACGAGGCAAGCCTACGGGGTGTGCCCCTGGTCGCCGTGCACACCTGGCTCGATGAGTCCGTCGGCGAGACCTGGTCCGTGTTGCCGTTCGACATCGACTGGGACGTGGTGGCGGCAGAGGAACGCCGGTTGCTGGCCGCGAAGCTCACCGGGTGGCAGGAGAAATACCCCGGCGTCGAGGTACGCCAAGAGGTGGTGCGTGGCCGGCCGGTGCCTGGGCTGCTCGCGTGGGCCGGCGGCGCTCAGTTGATCGTCGTCGGTGCTCGCGGACGCGGCGCGCTCACCGGCGTCGGACTCGGCTCCACAAGTCAGAACTTGCTACACCACAGCACGTGCCCGGTCGCCGTCGTGCATCCCGGCAACGGCGGTTGAACTTCCGTGTGGTGCGAGGACTGACGTCCAGCAGGGTTGGTGTCGGAACAACAACGTACTTCGCTGGACACCATCGAGATCACCGTTCGTGGGCAACTGCCCGGCAGCGGCGAGTACTCACGGCCGTACCGGCGGCACGACGGGGATCTGGGCTGACGACGGCGGGCTGACATGGGATCAGGCGACCGGCGCGCTCCAGACCAGCTGGTGCCGCCGGTTTCCGGTGTCTCGACGCGGAAGGTGCCGCCTGCTTGCGCGGCACGGGTGGCGAGGTTGTGCAGTCCGCTGTGGACGACCGTGGCCGGCATGCCTGTTCCGTCGTCGGTCACGTCGATGACGAGATCGTCGGCCACGGAGACGGTGACCGTGACGGATTGGGCCCGCGTGCCGCACGGCGTTGCTGACCGCCTCCCGCACGACGGCATCCGCGTGTTCGGCCAGGTGGGGTGAGACCACGCCGAGTGGCCCGGAGACCCGGACGGTTGATTGCAGGCCGGATTCCGCGGTGAGTTCGGCGATGATCTCGTGCAGGCGTTTGCGCAGATTGGTCGTTCCACCGAGGCCGCCGTGCAGGTCGAAGATGGTCAGGCGGATCTCGGCGACGATGCTCTGGACGTCCTCGACGGCGTGCATGAGGCGCCGCTGCAGGTCGGGGGAGCGAGTACGCAAGCGCGCACCTTGCAGGGCCAGTCCGTGGGCGAACAGCCGCTGGATGACGTGGTCGTGCAGGTCGCGGGCGATGCGGTCGCGGTCGGCGACGGCCTCCAGCTCGTAAAGGCGGCGCTGGTCGTCGGCCAGCTGCAGCGCCGGCGCGGCCTGGTGGCCGGCGAACGGTTCGCGCCCAGGTGCGCGTAGTGCGACCACCACGCCTCCAGCTTGGCAGTGGTGCGCGGATTTACCAAGGACGAA
>DASZUO010000020.1:0-5774 GCA_035547575.1 Amycolatopsis sp.
GGGAGCGACGATCGTCAGCGCCATCGACGCCGACCCTTCGGTCGCCGCCGACGCGAGGGCGGCCGCCGGAGCGCTGCTGGCCGCGGGAGGCTCGTCCCTTTCCAGATCCTGGGAGGGGCCGTGAGAACGCGACTCCGTGCCCGGGGGCGGATATGGTCGTGCCTACAGACGGACGATCAGTGCGGCGTGGAGGAAGAATGGCTTTGACTACGGACATTCCCGGGTATGTGGCGGGGACGTGGGATATCGACCCGGTGCATTCGGATGTGTCGTTCGTGGTGCGGCATCTGGGGCTGACGCGGTTCCGGCGCAGCGTCGAGAAATTTCGCGGGGAGATCGTCACCGCCGCCGATCCGTTGGCGTCGACGGTTGTCGCGTCGGTGGAGCTGACCTCCTTGGACACTGGGCTGGAGAGTTTCAACCGGCACTTGTTCGGCGCCGAGTTCCTGGATGTCGAGAACCATCCGACCGCGGATTTCCGTTCCACCGGGCTGCGCGCTGAGGGTGAGACCTTCGCGCTGGACGGTGAGCTGACGGTGCGCGGTGTGACCAAGCCGGTGACGTTCGCGCTCGAGGTACACGGTTTCGGGGAGGGGATCCAGGGTGAGACGAAGGCGTCGTTCTCGGCGTCGGCAACGATCCGCCGCAGCGACTTCGGGATCGTGTTCGACGCCCGCCTGGGCAACGGGCGGCTGATCGTGGGTGAGGACGTGCAGTTGTTGCTGGAGATCGAGGCCGTCCGCCGCGAGGACGTCACCGGTTGACGTGCGGTGCGGGCTGCGCGGATCCGGGAATGCGGTCACCGCAGGCGTTCCCGGTCCGCATCAGTCCCGGACAAGCGGTAGTAGCTGGTCACCCTGGCGTTTCAGCTCTGGCAGGGATGGGGTGTCGGAGAGGACGAAGTGGGTGATGCCGAGGGCCTGGTAGTTGCGGAGCGATGTCGCGACGTCGCGCGGGGATCCGACCAGCCACGTGGTGCCGGCACCGGCACCACCAAACCGGCCGGGCGTCGTGTAAAGGTTGGTGTCGAGGACCTCGCCGCAGGCGGCCAGGTCGAGCAGCCGCCGCTGACCGGTGGCGAGGACACGGTTCGGATCGCGGGAGGTTCCGCCGGCCATCCGGGCCACCTTGGCCTCGGCGTCGGCCCACGCCTGCTCGGTGGTGTCCCGCACGAGCGTGGTGATCCGCAGCCCGAACTCCAGCGGTGGGTGCTCACGCTCCAGCTTCTCGCTCAGGTTCTTGAGCCGCTCGATCTGCTCGGCGACACCGTCGAGCGGTTCACCCCAGAACAGCTGGACATCGGCCTCGGTCGCGGCCACCTCTTCGGCGGCCGGGGAGGCACCGCCGAAGTAGAGCCGCGGATGCCTCCGTTCGCGCCGGACGACCGGCCGTTGCGCCACGCTGGAGTCGGTGACGGTGAAGTGCTCGCCGTGATGGGTGACGTTCTCCTCGGTCCACAGTCGCCGCACGATCCGCAGGAACTCCTTGGTGCGGGCGTATCGCTGGGCCTGGTCACCTTCGTGGTCACCGTAGGCGGCCAGGTCGTCCCTGCCGGACACGATGTTGACCAGCACGCGGCCCCCGGTGAGGTGGTCGAGGGTGGTGGCGGCGGCCGCGAAGTTGGCCGGCCGCCAGTACCCCGGCCGCACCGCGATGAGCGGCTGAAATGTAGTGGTCCGCGCGGCGAGCGCGGTGGCGACGGTGAACGTGTCGGGCCGTCCCCACCCGGTGCCGATCAGCGCCCCGCCCCACCCGTGCCGCTCGAGTGCCTCCGCGTGGCCGGTGAGCGTCTCCAGGCTGTTGTGGTTCTCCACGACGTCGTCGCCGCGGTGGCCGGGCTCGGCCTCGTTCGGGATGTACCAGAGGAATTCCAGGCTCACGACGTGATTCCCTCCTGTGGACACACTGAAACCCGCCGAGAAGGCCGCGTTCAGCGGGTGACGATGACCTTGCGGTAGACGCGTGGCGCGTCGCCGTAGTCGTCGACCGCGTAGTGCCAGGTGGCCAGGTTGTCCCAGAGCACGAAATCACCGGGCCGCCAGCCGAACCGGATGGTGTAGTTGGGCGAGGAGGCATGCGCGAGCAGGAACGGCAGCAGCGCATTGCTCTCCTCGGCACTGACCCCGGTCAGCCGCAGCGCCGAGGAACTGATGAACAGGCCGGGACGGCCGGTGTCCGGATGCCGCAGCACCACCGGGTGCTCGATCGTTTCGCCGACACTGTCGCGCTTGCTGCCCTGCGCGTAGTTGGCGGCGTCCGCGTCGTAGACGGCACTGACGGACTCCAGCAGCCGCCGGAGGGGTTCGGACAGGTCGTCGTACGCGCTCTGCAGGTCGGCCCACAACGTATCGCCGCCGAGCTCGGAGACCTCCTGGTAGGTCAGGGATTCGATGCTGAAAGGCGGATTGCGCCACAGTCCGCCGATGTGCCAGGTGCTCGCTTTCCCGGTCGTGCGGACGTTGTACGGGTAGACGAGCGGGTTCGCGTCGTCCTTGATCGCGGTCGGGTGCGCGAACGGCTCGCCGAAGATCCGCGCCGCCCGGACGTGTTCGTCGGGTGTCAGATGCTGACCGCGGAAAACCAGCACCTTGTGCTCCAGGAACGCGCGCACGAGCGCGTCGGCGGTGGCCTGGTCGATATCGTGCTTGAAGTCGATCCCGGTGACCTCGGCCCCGATCCGGGGCCCGGTCCGGCGGATTTCGTACGCGGTAACGGTCGTCATCGCAAGACCTCCTCGTCTCGCGACGCTAGGCGCGTGCTGGCAAGCCGGTCAACGAATCCCATTTCGTGAACACACTGCTCAGTCAGGCTTTTCGCGGCGGTCCGCGTCGGCGGTGGCCGGTGCGGTCTGCAGGGTCCGCAGCCGGGAGGTGAAGATCCGGTTCTGGTCACGCGCGGCACCGGGTGTGCGGAAGCACGTCTGGCAATCGCCCTGGCGGGCGATCAGGCGGGCGCGATCGCGCAGGCGTTGGAGAACTCCATTCCGGACAGTGCCGCGCCCGCTTCGGCGGCCGTCAGCGCCCCATCTCCGGTGTTGACGTCACACCCGCGCGCGCCGGGCAGGAAGGCGCATCCGCCCGTGGCCAGCACCACGGCGCCGGCACGCACGCGGTAGGCGGTGTCGCGCTGCCGCCGGTATCCCGCCGCACCGGCGACCGCACCGCCGGCGTCGGCGAGCAGCTCGGTGGCCGGGCTGTGGTCGAGGATCCGGACACCCGCGCGTCGCACGCGAATCCTCAAGGGCCGCGTCCTTCCCCGCTGACCATGGCCGCTTCGCGACTTTCCGGATCCTGAGCTACCGAACGGAGGTTCGTCCACGCCCCAGACGCGCCTCCCACATACCGGGAGGGCGCTGCAGCGCCAAGTCCGCGCTCAGCGGTCTTGTTTGCCGAGGGTTTCGCCGATGACGTGGCGGGCGTTGGCGGAGATGACGGGATTGGTGGTCCGGTAGTACGGGAGCTGGATCAGCGCCATCGACAACGCCCAGCCGCGCCCGCGCATCCACGTGTCGTCGTCGACGTCCACCGCGTCGCGGAAGACCGCTCTGGCGGAGGGCGGCAGCAGATTCCAGGCGGGGATGAGGTCGCACGCGGGGTCGCCGACCCCGGCGGTGGCGAAATCGAGGACGCCGGTCAGCCTGCCTTCGGTGACGAGCAGGTTACTGGGCATCAGGTCCGAGTGAACCCAGCAGGGGCACGAGGACCAGGCCGGGGCGGCGAGTGCCTCTTCCCAGGCGGCGACGGCCGCGTCCGCGTCAAACGGCTCGTCGGTGCGACGCAGGTCCTCGATGGCGGTTCGGGTTTGCCGGTCCACAGTGACCAGCGGGGCTCCACGGTATGCGTCCGGGCCGTTGTCCAGGCTGATCCCGCGCATGGCGGTGACGAACTCCGCCAGGTCGCCGGCCAACAGCTCCGGCCGGACGAGACGGCCTTCGACGGGAGTATCACCGTCGATCCACCCGTGCACCGCCCACTCCCACGGGTAGCCCTCGGCCGGTTCACCAGTGGCGACCACGGTGGGGATCGTGACAGGCAGTGCGTCCGCGAGTCTCGGGAGCCACTGCCGCTCGCGTTCCAGATCGCGGGTGCCTCGCGCGGTGAGGGGAAGCCGGAGCGTCAGCCTGTCGCCGAGCCGATAGACGGCGTTGACGGTCCCACCGGACGCGATGCGCTCGATCGGCAGGTCCGCCCACTGGGGGAACTGACCACGCACCAGCCGGCGGACGAGTTCCAAACCGATGTGCGGCTCGTCCGCGTGCATCCTGACCACCCACTCAGCGGACCACCCGTTCATCCGCTCTGTCGAATGATTTTCTCGGCACCACGTGATTCTTCTGCTGCGCTACTGGTCGCGCCGCCGCTGAAGATCACGCGGGTGTCCCGCCCATTGTCGGCAGCCATGGAACGAAGCCCGGCACGGACTCGCCAGCGTTTGACGAAGTTCGCATGCGACTCATTCTCCAGCAGTTTTCAGAGGGCCTTTCCCCTGTTGAGGATGCCGGCGGGATCCAGGACCGCCTTGATGTCGTGGTGCAGGGCGAGGGTGGCGGGGGTGAGTTCGTCGGCGAGCCAGCGGCGTTTGAGGGTGCCGACGCCGTGTTCGCCGGTCAGCGTGCCCCCCAGGCGTAGCGCCATGCCGAAGATCTCGTCCGCGGCGGCCCAGACTGGTTCCGGCACTCCGGGTTCGGCGGGGTCGATGACGAAGATCGGGTGGAGATTGCCGTCGCCGGCGTGGGCCAGGGTGGCGACGGTGACTTCGTGGCGCTGCGCGATCCGCTGGATCGCACCGATGGCTTCGGCAAGGCGGGAGCGGGGCACGGCGATGTCCTCGATCAGCACCCGCCCGCGTTTTTCCAGCGATGGCAACGCTTGCCGCCGGACGGCGAGGAGTGTCGCCGCCGCGGCGGGGTCCGTGGTCACCTCGACGCTGGTGGCCAGCGGGGCGAGGGCGTCCCGTACGGCCGTCGCCTCGGCCCGGGCCGCGAGGCCGTCGGTCTGGACGAGCAGGAAGGCCTCGCCACGGGACCGCAATGCCGTGCCCTGCGCGTCGTCGATGGCGTCGAGTGCGTTGCGGTCGAGCAGTTCGGCGACGGCGGGTTGGCCGCGCACGCGGGCGAACCCAGCCGCGGCATCGGCCGTGGTGGCGAAGAAGGCCGCTACCGTGGCGGTTTCCGCTGGTGCCGGGCGCAGGCGGACAGTAGCGGACACGACGACGCCGAGCGTGCCTTCGGACCCGACGAACAGGCTGGTGAGGTCGTAACCGGTGACGCCCTTGATCGTGCGCCGGCCGGTGCGGACGAGCCGGCCGTCGGCGAGCACGACCTCCAAGCCCAGCACCGAATCGCGGGTGACACCGTACTTCGCGCAGCGCAGGCCACCCGCGTTGGTCGCGATGTTGCCGCCGATGGTCGAGATTTCCACGCTGGCCGGGTCGGGTGCATAACGCAGTCCGTGCCCGGCGGCAGCACGGTCCAGGTCGGCGGTGATGACGCCCGGTTGGACGACGGCGATCCGGTCGGCGGGCGACAGTTCGGTGATGGCGGTGAGCCCCGCGGTCGAGAGCACGAGTTCGCCGTCGGTGGCGGTCGCGGCGCCGGACAGGCCGGTGCCCGCGCCGCGGACGACGACGGGTGTGCGCGTCGCGTTCGCCACCCGGAGGACGGCCTGCACCTCGGCGGTGGTTCTCGGCACCACCACGGCGGCGGGAAGGCCCGGCGGCTCCCAGCCGGACCGGTCGTGGCGATGCGCGCGCAGGCTGGCCTCGTCGGTGCGGAT
>DASZUO010000021.1:0-5907 GCA_035547575.1 Amycolatopsis sp.
GCAGGCGGAAGCGCGTCCGGGGCGGGCGGCAAATCCTCCGGCGCAGGCGGCAAATCCTCCGGCGGCGGCGGCAAAGCGTCGGGCGGCGGGGGCGCGCCACCCTCCTCCAGTTCCATCGGAAGGAACATGTGGTGGGTGAATCCGGCCTGGTAGGCACCGGCGCCGCCGACGTGGACGCCGCCGTGCTCGCCGCTGGACACCGCCGTTCCGTCCGGCAGCGTCACCGCGGTGTGGCCGCCGTTCCAGCCGATCACCAAGGCGTTGGGGGCGGTGCCGTATTGGAAGCCCCGGGCCAACAACGCGGCTTCCTCGTTTCCGGTATTGAACCGGTCCCCGAACACTGGCCTGTCAGTTGCTGCATTCGCAATCCACGAAGCAAGTCCCGAACAATCGGTCCCAGCCGGAGAATCTCCACCCGAAATATAAGGCGTGCCGGAGACCTGATTGATCAACGACATCAATGTTGCAATAACGACCATGGCCAGGGAGGCTAGCAATAAGGTTTATTGCGATCCAAAATTTGTGGCCCAGGTCATTCGCTAAACGGACAATGACGTGCGCCGCAGACTGAGCCAATATATTACACACGGGTATATTTGCCGCAGCAAAATGCTTACGCCTTCGGCGACCCGGCCTTACGCGTCGTCTCGCTCGCTTTCCGCGATCTCGCGGTCGACCTCGGCTTGCTCCCGGTTGGCGCGCGCCCGCGTCCGCTTGACCCGTTCGTCGATGCGGCGCAGTCGCGCCCGTTCCCGCTCGGCGGCCGTGCCCTCGCGTTCGTCGGCGAGCTGCTCGCGCTCGTCGGCGATCTGCTCGCGCTGATCGGCGACCCGGCCTCGTCGACCCGCCAGCCATTCACGTCGTCTGACGTCGGCCTCCCGCCGGGCCAGGGCCTTCTCGCGCTGATCGAGCGCGTCGGACCGACGCTCGGATTCCTCGGGAGGCTCGGCCCAGTGTTCTGCGGCCACAATTCACCCTAACCCTGCGGCGGCCGACCGTTCGACGCGCCGAGCGCCGCCGGCACCGGGTCCGGGTGCTCAGAGCGGGGTCCACACTCCGTTGTTCCAGATTCCCCAGTTACCGGCGCCGGTCGGGTTCCACATCATTTGCGCCCCGGGCGCCCAGGCCGGTTGCGGTGGCGGGGGCGGTGCCCACGCCGGCGGCGGTCCCCAGGGCCCCCAGCCCGCCGGGCCGGTGGGGCCACCGGGGTGTTGCCAGTCGTGGCATTGATGCCAGTCCCAGTCCAAGACGTTGCCCCAGGACGGGTTCCACGGATCGCCCGGACACCAATGCCCGGTGGGTGCGGGGGCCGGGGCCGCCGCGGCGACGGGGCCGCCGGCGAGACCGACGACGGACATCGCCAACGCGCCGCCCGCCACCACACTCGCCGCCCAACCCGCCGTGCGCTTTTCCGTCGTCATGCCCTAAGACTTTCCCGTGGCGAGGTTCGGGGCAAGTGGCAATTCGGAGTTGTCGCGGGTTCTAGGGCTCATATCCCGAACTTGGCCCGCGCCTCCGGCGTCACCGGGGTGAACAGGTTGACCAGGTTTCCGTCCGGATCCCGGAACAACAACGCGCGGTTGCCCCACGGCATGGTCGTCGGCTCCGTCACGACCTCGGTGAGCTGCTCGCGGAGCCGCTCGTATTCGGCGTCGACGTCATCGACGATGAACTCCACAATCGCGCTGCGGTTGGCCGCGGGTTCGGCGGATCCGGCACCGAACAGGGGTACCGTCTGGTCGCTGCCGATGGCCAGCGTGGCCGCCGGTGTCGGAATCTCGGCGAACAGCTCGTTTGCCCACACGGCCGAGACTCGGGTGACGATCTCGTAGAAACCGACGAGGCGCTGCACGTCGGCGGTGATGATGCGGGTCGATACGAACTTCATGCGGGCGCTCCTCGAAGGGGTGGATGTGGTGTCGCCCAAGCAGATTAGGCGCTGCCTCTGACAACCGAGCGGCCGTTTTGTCGGGCCGGCAGGCGCGAGATTCACCGTGCCGTCGGGGGTATGGCGCGCTCGACCAGGGCGGCCGCGATCCCGGCAGCCGTCGGGAAGGCGTCGCTGCCCAAGGCCCTGGTCCGAACCGAGGCGCCATCGAGTAACAGCGCCAGCTGCTCACCGAGCAGTTCCGGATCGGCGGCGCCGGCCTCCCGGGCAGTCTCGCTCAGGCGGGCGGCGACGGAGGTCTTGTACTCGCGGGCCCGCACGCGCGCGGGATGCTGCGGATCGGAGATCTCCACGGCGGCGGCGATGAACGGGCAGAGGGGCATCGGCTCGTCGGTGAACGCAGGCGGCGTCGCGAATACCGCGAGCAGTCGTTCGCGGGGCGTGAGATCGTCGCGCTCGAAGACCTCGGACGTGGTGTCGACGTCAAGACGCCGCAGGTACTCAGCGATCAGCTCGTCCTTGCTACCGAAGTGCTGGTAGGCGGTGCGCTTGGACACCTGCGCCGCCGCGCAGAGCAGGTCCATCCCGGTGTTGTTGATGCCCCGCTCGCGGAACAGCTGCTGCGCCGCGCCGAGGATGCGCTCGCGAGCACCCCGGCCCCGTCGCCGCCCGCGCGGGCCCTTCTCCAGCTCGGTCACGCCGTCCATGGTAACGCTCAGTGTACTTAGCTGGCGTTCGCACGCGCCGTGCGGTAGCTTACGTACACAGATCAGTATGCATAATCTTGGCAAGGAGGGTCGTTGTGGGGAAGCTCGACGGCAAGGTGGCGGTGATTACGGGTGGCTCGAGCGGTCTTGCGCTCGCCACCGCCAAGCTGTTCGTCGACGAGGGAGCTCACGTCTTCATCACGGGCCGGCGGCGGCACGCTCTGGACGAGGCCGTCGCGTCGATCGGGCGCAACGTCACCGCCGTGCAGGGCGACGCGGCCAACCTCGACGACTTGGACCGGCTGTTCGACACGGTGAAGCGGGAGAAGGGCAGCATCGACATACTTTTCGCCAGCGCCGGCACCGGAGGGCAGGCGCGCAGGCTCGGTGAGATCACCGAGCAGGACTTCGACACGGTCTTCGGGCTGAACACCCGTGCCACCCTGTTCACGGTGCAAAAGGCGTTGCCGCTCTTCAACGATGGCGGGTCGATCCTGATGACGGGGTCTATCGCCTCGGTCAAGGGCTGGCCGGATTACAGCGTGTACTCGGCGAGCAAGGCCGCCCTGCGCTCGTTCGCCCGCACGTGGCTCAACGAGCTGAAGGACCGCCGGATCCGCGTGAACGTGCTCAGCCCGGGCCAGGTCGCCACACCGATTCAGGAGAAGATGTTCGACGCGGAGACCAAGCGGCAGTTCGAATCCCTGATTCCGCGGGGTACGATGGGCCGTCCCGAGGAGATCGCGACGGCCGCACTGTTCCTGGCCTCCGACGACTCGAGCTACGTCAACGGGGTTGAGTTGGCCGTCGACGGCGGCACCTCGGCCATCTGACGTGAAGGGCGGCGGTCGGCCTCCGCTTCGCCGGGCGCATCGGGTACCGAATGTTGCTGCGCGTTCTAGCTTTTCGGCGTCAGGACGACGACGGGGATCGGGCGCGACGTCCGCTTCTGATATTCGGCGTAGCGGTTCTGATTGTTCTTGTTCACGATCTCCCAGAGCCGGGCATAGTCAGCGTCGCCGGGCGGCACGATCCGCGCGGTGACGGCGAAACGCTTTGGGCCCACGTTGATTTCGGCTTCCGGCTTGGCTTTGAGGTTGTGATACCAGCCGGGGGCCTCGGGCGCGCCGCCCTTGGACGCGACCACCAGATAGTTCTCGCCGTCGCGGGCGTAGGTCAGCGACGTGGTGCGCGGTTTGCCGGTCTTTGCGCCGACGGTGTGCAGCAGCAGGCTCGGTATCCACAGCGTGCGGTGACCGATCCAGCCGTTGGTCTTGCGGTAGACCGTGTCGTGCACCCGCA
Organism: Amycolatopsis sp.; assembly: GCA_035547575.1. Taxonomy (GTDB): domain Bacteria; phylum Actinomycetota; class Actinomycetes; order Mycobacteriales; family Pseudonocardiaceae; genus Amycolatopsis_E. The sequence goes on from DASZUO010000021.1 coordinate 3,898, forward strand.
GCACCTGTGGGAGCAGTTTTTCCTCTACGAAACTCATAACTGTCAGTCTCGTCAGTGGCGTCGCACTTCTCCAGCGTTCCAACAACGGTGTTCTGAAGTGAGTCGGACGCCTACCGACGAGGGCGTCGACGCAACGTCAGAGCTCGTCGACGATCGCGATACCCACGTCCCAGCCCGCCGCTTTTAAATTCTTGTCCCTGGTCCATAGCCGTGCACCGTCGACCAGAGCAACCGACCCAAGAAGATGGACGTCGATCGCACTCAGTCCGCGGCCCCACAAGCGGTGGCATTCGACGAGATGAAGGACCTCCGCATGCGTCAGCAACGGGAACGCCCGAAGATTGGACAGCAGGCGCAATAGATCGGCGCGCCGCCTGATCGCACCCAATGCCAACTCCTCGATCACCATTTGGTGGCAACCGATTGCGTCGTTGGTCAGGAACTCTATGAGTCGCTTGTCGGCGACGTGCAGATGATCGATCCATACCGACGTGTCAACGAGAATCATCGGCGGGTGTCCTCCGGCGAGGGCCGACCGATGCCTTCCGATCCGTGCCGCCGAGCGCCGCCAGCCGACGGGCGCTCTCTACCCGAACGAGTGTCTGCAGTCCCTGACGGAGGAGCGCCACGCTCTCTGTCACCCCGGTCAGTTCGGCCGCCTCTGCCAATAAGGCGTCGTCAATCGTCACCGTCGTCCTCATTTAGACACCTCCATGAGCATCATTGATGCATCCAATGATGCCACACTTAAGCGGCATAGCGGGGAACGTCCCGGGGCGTGGTGTAAATAGTGGCGGCGTGTCGGTGCTGATGTAGAGGGCCATCGCGTGAGTCTCTGTGGTGAAACGACCAAGGATCACTACCGAGAGGAACATCGCGATGGCCCTGGATCAGTCTGCCTTGCTGGAGGTGCTGGACGCATTACGCAATGCCGATGCCGCTGATCGGATCAAGCAGGCCGCCGAGACGATTTATCAGGCACTCATCGATGCGGAGCTGACGGCGGTGATCGGCGCCGGTCCGCATGAACGGAGCGCATCACGAACCAACCAGCGCAATGGGTCTCGGCCGCGCACACTGTCGACGATCGCTGGCGATTTGGAGTTGCGGATTCCCAAGCTTCGGTCGGGCTCGTTCTTCCCGGCGCTGCTGGAGCGGCGCCGCCGGGTCGATCAGTGCTTGTTCGCGGTGGTGATGGAGGCCTATTTGCACGGCACCTCCACCCGCAAAGTCGACGATTTGGTTAAAGCCCTCGGCGCGGACGCCGGCATCTCCAAAAGCGAGGTCTCCCGGATTTGCGCCGATCTGGACACCGAGGTAGGCGCCTTTCGGGACCGGCCTCTATCCGAGCAGCACTTCCCGTATGTGTTCCTCGACGCCACTTACTGCAAGGCTCGGGTCAACCATCGGGTGGTCTCCCAAGCGGTCGTCATCGCCACCGGTGTCGCGGCTGACGGACGCCGTGAAGTGCTCGGCTTCGACGTCGGTGACTCCGAGGACGGCGCGTTTTGGACGGCGTTTCTGCGCTCACTGAAAACCCGCGGCCTGTCCGGGGTGCAGCTGGTGATCTCTGATGCCCACACCGGGTTGCGCAGCGCCATCGAGGCCATCCTCATCGGCGCATCTTGGCAACGATGCCGGGTGCACTTCCTGCGCAACGTGCTCGCCCAGGTGCCCAAGGGATCAGCCGAGATGGTCGCCGCAGCGATCCGCACCATCTTCGCCCAACCCGACGCCGAACATGTGCGAGAGCAACTCGACACCATCGCCGGCATGCTCGGCCGCCAACTGCCCAAGGTCGAAACGATGCTGCGCGAGGCCGCCGACGACATCACCGCATTCGCCGATTTCCCTGTCCTGCACTGGAAAAAGATCTGGAGCACCAACCCCCTCGAACGACTCAACAAGGAGATCAAACGCCGCACCGACGTCGTCGGCGTCTTCCCCAACCCCGCCGCGCTGCTACGGCTGGCCGGCTCCGTTCTCGTCGAAGCCCACGACGAATGGCAA
>DASZUO010000022.1:0-3187 GCA_035547575.1 Amycolatopsis sp.
TGCTGCTGGACATCCTCGGCCTGAACACCGAGATCGTCGCGGCCGCCCGCGCCGACCGGCCGCGCCGCACCACGCGCGCGCGGCGCCGCACCGCCGCCGCCTGATCCCTCCCGGTCGGCGCGGACCGCCGCAACCCGCGTCCGGTCGATCCGTCCGTCCGCCCGTCCGGCGCACAGCTCGTTGCGCAGCGCGCCCGCAGTTCGCCCGCTCCGGGTGGACCGCGGGCGCTGTCGTGTCCGTACCGGCCGCTCGTCCCGGTCATCGATCGTTGCTCGTGTTCGGACGGTGTAAGAGGCTCGCCGCGCGGGCACAAACTGGTGGTCCCTCCGTCGCCGCAGGAGCTGAACCCATGACCGCCGTCGCCGCATCGACCGACACGAAACCCGAGCGAAGTCTCGTCCCGGCCCGCATGGACCGGCTGCCGTGGACGAAGTTCCACTGGCTGGTCGTCGTGGGCCTCGGCGTCTCGTGGATCCTCGACGGCCTCGAGATCCAGATCGTGTCGCTGGTGGCCGGCCCCCTCACCGACGCGCGCACGCTGCACCTCACGACCGGTCAGGCCGGCTTCCTCGGGTCGATGTACCTGATCGGTGAGGTGGGCGGGGCGCTGTTCTTCGGGCGGCTCACCGACAAGCTCGGCCGCAAGAAGCTGTTCATCGTCACCCTCGCCATCTACCTGATCGGCAGCGGCCTCGGCGGCTTCGCCTGGAACTACGTGTCGTTGCTGATCTGCCGGTTCATCGCCGGCACCGGTATCGGCGGCGAGTACACCGCGATCAACTCCGCGATCGACGAACTGATCCCGTCGAAGTACCGCGGCCGCATCGACATCGCGGTCAACGGCACGTACTGGGGCGGTGCGGCGATCGGCTCGGCGCTCGGGCTCTACCTGTTCAACACCCACTACGTCCCGATCCAGTGGGGCTGGCGCATCGGCTTCTTCATCGGCCCGGTGCTCGGCCTGATCATCATCTTCCTGCGCCGCAGCATCCCGGAGAGCCCGCGCTGGCTGATGACCCACGGCCGCAACGACGAGGCCGAACGGACCGTCGACGAGATCGAGGAACGGGTCGCCGACCAGGGCGTGCACCTGATGAAGGTGGACGACTCGAAGGCACTGGAGATCACCGAATCGCCGCGACTCGGGCTGGTCACGCTCACGAAGGTGTTCTTCGGCCAGTTCCCGAAGCGTTCGATCTACGCGTTCTCGATGATGGTCACGCAGGCGTTCCTGTACAACGCGATCTTCTTCAGCTACGCGCTCGTGCTGAAGGTCTTCTACCACGTGCCGTCCGGCAGCGTCCCGTACTACTTCTTCCCGTTCGCCGTCGGCAATCTGGTCGGCCCGCTGCTGCTCGGCCCGTTGTTCGACAGCATCGGCCGCCGCAAGATGATCCTGGGGACCTACGGGCTGTCGGGCGTCCTGCTGTTGATCTCGGCGTGGATGTTCCACGCCGGCATACTCTCGGCCGTCACCCAGACCATCTTCTGGTGCGTGATCTTCTTCTTCGCCTCGGCCGGTGCGTCCTCGGCGTACCTGACCGTCAGCGAGATCTTCCCGCTGGAGCTGCGCGGGCAGGCGATCTCCTACTTCTTCGCGCTGTCGCAAGGTGCGGGTGGTGTGGTCGCGCCGTGGCTGTTCGGCCACCTCATCGGCGGCGCCAACAACACCCACGTCCACACCGGGCCGTTGACGATCGGCTACGTGATCGGCGCCGGGATCATGATCGCCGGCGGTCTGGTCGCGTGGTTCATCGGTGTGGACTCCGAACGGCAGTCGCTCGAGGACATCGCGAATCCGCTGTCGGCCTCGAAACGTCCTGAAGGTGGCGTCACCGCCGCGGCACAGGAGGCGTCATGACCGGGCCGGCCGTCGTCGTGGGCGTGAGCCCGAACAGCGGATCGCCCGGCGCGCTGCGCTGGGGCGCGGACGAGGCCCGGCTGCGCGGCGTGCCGTTGCGCGCGGTGATGGCGTGGCACTCGCCGCGCCCGCCCGCCGGGCCGACCGCCCTCGCGTCGGTGCACACGGCGTCGGGGGCGGCCACCGGTGCGGAGGCTGCCGCCGTCGAGACGCTGCGCGGGTTCGTCGCCGGCGCGCTCGGTTCCGCGGACGGTGTGGAGTGCCGGGTTGTCGAGGGCACGGCGGTCAACGCGCTGATCTCGGCGGCCGGGGAGGCCGAACTGCTGGTCGTGGGCGAGTCGCGCGCGGGTGCCGCCGGGACCGTCCGGACGGGGTGGCTGGCACCGCAGTTGATCTCCAAGGCGCACTGCCCGGTCGTCGTCATGCCGAACTCGCACGTCACGTAGTTTCTGAACCATGGCAGTCCTCGCGGCGCGGCACGAGGTCGACGTCGCGACCGGGCGCATCTCCTACCAGGAGGCCGGCCCGCGCGACGGCGACCCGATCGTGCTCCTGCACGGCCTGCTGTCGGACAACACGACGTGGGACGCGCTGGTCGCCGAGCTGGCCGAGCGCGGCCTGCGGGTGTTCGCGATCGATCTGCTCGGGCACGGGCTGTCGTCCAAGCCGCGGGGTCTGTACCTGCTGGACGACTTCGCGCTGACGCTGGACGAGTTCCTCACCGCGGTCGGCGTCGCGTCGGCGACGATCTGCGGCCACTCGCTCGGTGGCGCGATCGCGGTGCACTTCGCGTACCACTACCCGCACCGCGTCGGCCGGCTCGTCCTCGTGTCGGCGGGCGGGCTGGGTAAGGAGGTCAGCCCGGCGCTGCGGATGCTGGCGCTGCCCGGTGCCGAGCGCGTGGTGGGTGCGGTGATGGACCGGCGGCCGGTGCAGAAGCTGCTGCGTGCGCGCTGGCCGTACCGGCTGATGCGCATCACCGAGCCGCGCATGGCGGTGTTCCGGCGGATCGGCCGCTCGCTGCTGCGCCCCGAGATGCGCGCACCGTTCTTCGCATCGTTGCGCGGGGTGATCGCGCCGGCCGGGCAGCGCGGCTCGTTCCTCGAGATGGAGTACCTGGCGGCGCACGTCCCGACGCTGGTCGCGTGGTCGAGCCGGGACGGGATCATCCCGGTCAAGCACGCGCACGCGACACACGCGCACCTGCCGGACAGCCGCCTGGTCGTCTTCCCGGACGGCGGTCACGAACCGCACCGTCGCCACGCCGCCGCGCTCGCCGACGCTATTGCGTCGTTCGTCGCCGAGATGCCGGCCTCCGTGCATCCT
>DASZUO010000023.1:0-28970 GCA_035547575.1 Amycolatopsis sp.
ACAGAGTGTGTGTTTGATAGTGTTTCGGTGGTTATAGCGGCGGGGAAACGCCCGGACCCATCCCGAACCCGGAAGCTAAGCCCGCCAGCGCCGATGGTACTGCACCCGCCAGGATGTGGGAGAGTAGGACACCGCCGAACATCCTTTCCAAAGGGCCCGCTAGGATAGCCGGTTGGCTGCCCTGGCGGGCCCTTTGCGCATGCCCAGGTTCAGTTCTGATCGACTTTTTTCGAAGCTAGCTAGGAGGAACAGGTGGCGGAGTTCGGACGGCGCGACTCTGAGGACGCCGCGTCCGATCGCCCGCGACGCCGTGACTCGGGTCCCGACAAGCGCCGCACTGGTGACACGCGTGGGTTCTCCAACGGTAAATCGGGGCAGTACGACCGTGGCCGCTCCGGCGGTTACGACAGCCAGGACCGCGGCCGAGGTGGCTCGCGGGACAACCGCGGATCGTCGCCGCGCGGCGGTAAACCAGGTGACCGGCAGAGTTGGTCCAAGGACCGCGACCGTGGCGGGAGGCCTGGCAGGGACAACGACCGATTCGGTGACCGCGGTGACCGGCGCGACAACCGATCCGCCGGCGGCAGCAACGACCGGTTCGGCGGTGGCTCTCGCGATCGCGGGAACCCACGCTTCTCCAGCGAACGTGGTGATCGCCGCGAGGGTGGCTTCGGTGGCCGCCAGGAGGGCCGTTTCTCCGGCGACCGGCGCGACAATCTTTCCTCTGGTGACCGCAGGGACAGCCGGTTCGGGGGCGGTCGCGATGACCGCCGGTTCAGCGGCGACCGTCGCGGCGGCGGAGCAGGCGCAGGCCGCGACGACCGCTCGGGCGGCGGCTACCGGTCCGGCAAGGACCGTGACACCCGCCCGGGCTGGGACCGCAGCGACCGGCGCGACGAGCGCGGCGGCGACCGCTTCGGCGGTGACCGCGGCCCGCGCAGCGACAATCGCTTGAGCGGCGACAGGGGTCCGCGCAGCGGCGACCGCGGCCAACGCAGCAACGATCGCTTCGGCGGTAACCGGAGCCAGCGTCGCGACGATCGTTTCGGCGACCGGGGTTCGCACAGTGACAATCGCTTCGGCGGTGACCGTGGCCCGCGCAGCGACAATCGGTTTGGCGGCGACCGGAGCCAGCGTCGCGACGATCGTTTCGGCGGTGACCGTGGCCCGCGCAGCAACGATCGCTTCAGCGGGGACCGGAGCCAGCGCGGCGGTGACCGCTTCAACGATGACCGGGGACAGCGGCGCGACAACCGCTTCGGTGACGACCGTGGGCGATCCGGCGGTGGTCGCTTTGGCGATGATCGAGGACGCCGCGACGACCGTCTCGCGCGAGGGCGTGACGACCGGTCCTTCTCCGGCCGCGATGAGCGCGCCGGCGGTGGCCGTAGGCAGCGTGATGACCGTGGCTCCTGGAACCGGGATCGGGGCGGCTACCGCGACGACCCCCGCCGTTCCGGAGGCGACCCGCGCTCCGACCGCACTCGCGGTGGCGACCGCGGATTCAACGATCGTGGCGACCGCGGCCCGAACCGCGGTCCTGGTGGCGATCGCCGGTTCAACGACCGTGATGACGGCCGTGCCGGTGGTGGCAACCGCAAGTTCGACGACCGTGGTGGGCGCGGGTTCGGTCAGTCCCGTGGTGACGGGAAGTTCAACGACACTGGTGACCGGAGCCGGGATCATCACGATGACCGTCGCTTCGGCAACCGCGGCGACGGGCGCTTCAAGGACGACCGGCCTGGCGAGAAGCGGATCAAGCGCGATCGGTCCGGCGAGGAGCAGTCGACGGCCGGCCGGCCGTTCCGCGACCACGAGGAGCCCGCTCGGTTCGAGGGCAGCAGCGGTTTCGAGGCGCCCGACGAGCGCAACAGCGTCCAGCCCGCTGACGAGACCGGCGGCATCCCGGCGCGCGACGGGCGGGATGACGTCCAGTTCGCCGAGGGCGGCGGTATCCAGGCGCGCGACGAGCGGGGCGGCGTCCAGTTCGGCGAGGGTCGCGACGAGCGCGACGGTGTGCCGTTCGCCGACGGTGCCGGCGAGGGGCGCGATGAGCCGGACAGCGTCCAGTTCCCCGACGATGTCACCGAGGCGCGGGACAACGAGCGTCCGGGTCGGTCCAGCGACGCAGGCGGTCGTGGGTTCCGGCCGCGTGACGACCAGCGTCCGTCCAAGGGGCGCGACGAGCGTGGCGGGTTGCGGGCGCAGCGCGCCGGCGGTGGCCATCGGAGTAACCGTCCGCTGACCGACGAGGACCTCGCCAAGGAACTCCTCGAGGCGCCCGAGCTGCCGGAGGACATCGAGTTCTCCGATCTCGACGAGGAGGCGCGCCGCGAGCTGCGGACATTGCCGAAGAACCTCGCCGAGACCATCGGCAAGCACCTCGTCGCCGCGGGTGGGCTGATCGACACCGATCCGGAAGCCGCGCTCGAGCACGCCCGGTACGCCAAGGCGAAGGCCTCGCGCGTGCCGATCGTGCGCGAGGCGCTCGGGCTGGTGTCCTACCACGCGGGTCACTGGGCCGAAGCGCTGTCGGAGCTGCGCGCCGTGCGCCGGATGACGAGGAGTGACACGCACATCGCGGTCATCGCCGACGCGGAGCGGGCCCTCGGCCGGCCGGAACGGGCGCTCGACCTCGCCAAGGAGGTCGCCCGGAACCAGTTGCCGCGGGAGGTCGAGGTCGAGCTTCGCATCGTGGCCGCCGGCGCGCGCCGCGACATAGGGCAGCTCGAAGCGGCTGTGGTGTCGCTCCAGGGTGATGACCTCGACCCGCGCAAGCGGGACCCGTGGAGCGCGCGCCTGTTCTACGCCTACGCGGACAACCTGCAGGCGGCCGGGCGTCGCGACGAGGCCGTCGAGTGGTTCCTGAATGCCGCTGACGCCGACGACGACGAGGAGACCGACGCCGCCGAACGCGCCGCCGAACTCACCTACGACGGCGACGACCTCGATGAGGACGACCTGGCCGACGCCGGCGATGGTTCCGCCGAGGGCAACGCGGCCGACGACGAGGGCCACGAATTCGCCGAGCGCACCGTCGCGGATGACGATGCCCACGGCAGCCGCGAGGGTGATGCGGCGGATGTGACGGTCGAGGCCGCGTCGGCGCACGCCGCCGACGCGGTGGTCGCTTCCGAACCGGGAGGCGGCACCGACGCGGCAGGCACGACGGCTGTGGCCGGGCCGGTGCGGTTCGTCGAGCCGCCGACCGAAGGCTCGACAGCCGACTCCGACGATCCCGGTTCCGGACACACGGCTGAGGCGGCCGACGACTCCAACGCCTCCGACGATCCCGGCGCTGTGGGCACGGCCGATCGGGCGGCGAGCGCCGCCGGCGCCGCCGACGCTGCCGATGCCACCGACGCAGGGGATACCACCGACGCAGGGGATGCCACCGACGCAGGGGATGCCACCGGCGCCGTGGACGCCGGGCCGGCGGCACGGGATGCGGCACAGGACGAGCCGACGGCGGCGGAGCGCCCGGATGACGCGTGACGGCGCCCTGCTCTCCACGTACGACGCTGTACTGCTCGACCTCGACGGGACCGTCTACCACGGTGCGCGCCCTATCGCGGGGGTCGCGGAAAGCGTCCGTGACCTGCGCGAACACGGCACCGTCGTCCGGTATGTCACCAACAATGCCTCCAAGGCACCGAGGGACGTAGCCGACACCCTCCGGGGTATGGACATCGACGCGGAGGCCGATGAGGTCAGCACCAGCGCGCAGGCCGCGGCGAAGATCCTCGGCGAGCGGGTGGCGAGCGGCAAGCAGGTCGTGGTCGTCGGCGCGCCCGCGTTGATGGACGAGGTCAGCGCCGTCGGGCTGGAGCCCGTGCGCGAGACGGGCGACGACGTCGCGGCGGTGGTGCAGGGGCACTGGCCCGAGACGGGATGGCACAACCTCGCCGAGGCATGCCTGGCGATCCGGGCGGGGGCGTTGTGGGTGGCGTGCAACGTCGACACCACCCTGCCCACCGAACGTGGCCAGCTGCCCGGCAACGGCGCGATGGTCGCGGCGCTGCGGACCGCGACCGGGGTCGAACCCGTCGTCGCCGGGAAGCCTGCCGCGCCGTTGCTGCACACCGCCGTGGCGTCGGCGAAAGCCGAGAAGGCCCTTGTTGTGGGGGATCGGCTCGACACCGACATCGCGGGCGCCGTCGAGGCGGGGCTGGACTCGCTCCTCGTGCTCACCGGTGTCGCGACTCCGGCGTCGGTGCTCCGGGCGACGCCCGCCGAACGGCCCACCTACCTCGCGGAAGACCTGCGCGGGCTGAGCGGAGACATCGACGACCTGGTGATCGGCCCCCAGAAAGGCTGGCACGTCGAAACCACCGGCGGCACGCTCGTCGTGTCGGGGAGCGGCGACGCATACGGCCTGCTGCGCGCGCTGTGTCACGTCGCGTGGGAAACCGGACTCACCGCCGTCCACGGCGAGGACAACGCCGCCCGCGCCGCACTCGCGGGCCTGGGGCTCACCGAACCCGCATGAACCATCCGTTAGCGTGGTAACCGTGCAGGAACAAGCCAGTCCGCAACCGCGCCCGATACCCGGGCCGCCGCCGAGCGAGCAGCCTCAGCAGACCGACCCGCGTGCCGGCATCGAGGAGGCCATGACGGGCCTCGACGACCTGGACGGGGTGCCCCTCACCGAGCACGTCGAACGCTTCGACGCGGTGCACACCGAACTGACCTTCGCGCTGTCCAGCATCGACAAGGTTTGACCGATGCCCCGAAGGGCCCGCCTCGACGCCGAACTCGTGCGCCGGGGGCTCGCTCGATCCCGTGACCACGCGAGCGCGCTGATCAGCGAAGGAAAGGTGACCGTGCGCGGCATGGTCGCGAGCAAACCCGCCACCGGCGTCGAAACCGGCGAGGCCATCGTCGTGCGCGGCGGCGAGGACGACCCGAACTGGGCCTCGCGCGGCGCCCACAAACTTCTGGGCGCACTCGACGCCTTCGGGCCGCGCGGCCTGTCCGTCGACGGCAGGCGCTGCCTCGATGCCGGCGCCTCCACCGGCGGGTTCACCGACGTCCTGTTGCGCCGCGGCGCGTGCGCGGTCGTGGCCGCCGACGTGGGCAGGGGGCTGCTCGACTGGCGGCTGCGGACCGACGACCGCGTCGTCGTGCTGGACAAGACCAACGTGCGCAACCTGACGCCCGAGCAGATCGGCGGAGAAGTCGACCTCACCGTCGGCGATCTGTCCTTCATCTCGCTGCGCCTCGTGCTGCCCGCGCTCGCCGCGTGCACGCGCACCGACCTGGTGCCGATGGTCAAACCCCAGTTCGAGGTGGGCAAGGAACGGCTCGGCAGCGGCGGCGTCGTGCGCGACCCGGACCTGCGGGCGCAGGCCGTGATGGACGTGCTCGCGTCGGCGGCCGAACTCGGCCTGCACGCGCAGGGGGTCGTCGCGAGCCCGCTGCCCGGCCCGTCCGGCAATGTCGAATACTTCGTGTGGCTGCGCCGCGAGCCCGGGCCCGGCGACGTCGGGGACATGGTGCGCACCGCGGTCGGAGAGGGCCCACAGTGACCGAAGACCGCGAGGTGCTGCTCATCGTGCACCCCGACAAGGACGCAACCCGCGACGCCGCGCAGAAGGTCGCCACGAAGTTCGCCGCGGCCGGGATCGGGCTGCGCGTGGCCGACCCCGAGGTGCGTGACCTGATCGACGGCGACGCACGGCTGGTCGAACCGCACGAACATCCCGCGGCGGGCGCCGAGCTGGTGCTCGTGCTCGGTGGGGACGGCACGCTGCTGCGCGCGGCCGAGATCGCCCGCCCCGCCGGGGTGCCGGTGCTCGGCGTCAACCTGGGGCGCGTGGGCTTCCTGACCGAGGCCGACTCGAACGCGCTCGAGGAAACCGTGCATCGCGTGGTGGACCGCGAGTACACCGTCGAGGAGCGGATGACGGTCGACGTCAGCGTCACCCACGGCGGCCGGCCGCTGGCCGAGACATGGGCGCTGAACGAGGCCAGCGTCGAGAAGAGCTCGCGCGAACGGATCCTCGACGCGCTGATCGAGGTCGACGGCCGTCCGGTGTCCTCGTTCGGCTGCGACGGCGTGCTGTGCGCGACGCCGACCGGCTCCACGGCCTACGCGTTCAGCGCGGGCGGGCCGATCATCTGGCCCGATGTCGAGGCGCTGCTCGTCGTGCCCAGCAACGCGCACGCCATGTTCGCGCGGCCGCTCGTGGTCTCGCGGGATTCGGTGATCACCGTCGCGGTCGATCCCGACGGGTCGCCCGCCATCCTGACCTGCGACGGGCTGCGGCACTTCGCGTTGCCGCGGGGCGCGCGCGTGCGGGTGGTGTCGGGCAAGGTCCCGGTGCGGCTCGCACGGCTGTGGCCCGGGCCGTTCACCGACCGGCTGGTGCACAAGTTCTCGTTGCCGGTGAAAAGCTGGCGGGAACGACACCAGGCTAGGTAAGCCACCCGCAGCGTGTCCGTTGAGGGTGGTGGCGGGCCGGCGGGCGGGTTAGGCACGAAATTGTCGGTGCCGACCGCTACGGTGGGTGCCGTGCTGGCCGAGATGCGCATCCAGGGGCTTGGCGTCATCGAAGACGCCGTCCTCGAACTGCACCCGGGATTCACCGTGGTCACCGGCGAGACCGGTGCGGGCAAGACCATGGTGGTCACCGGGCTGCACCTGCTCTCCGGCGGCCGGTCCGAGGCGTCGAAGGTCCGCAACGGGTCCGGCAAGGCCGTCGTCGAGGGCCGGTTCGAGGGTGTGTTCGCCGAACATGTCGCGCGCATCGTCACCAACGCGGGCGGCGAGGCGGACGAGGACGGGTCGCTGATCGCGCTGCGGTCGGTGAGTGCCGACGGGCGATCACGTGCGCACCTGGGCGGCCGTTCGGTGCCGGTGAACGTGCTGGGCGACCTGGCCGACCGGCTGCTGGCGGTGCACGGCCAGAACGACCAGTTGCGTCTGCTGCGCCCCGCCGAGCAGCGGGATGTGCTCGACCGGTTCGCCGGTGACCCGGTGGCCGGCCTGCGGGCGCGCTACCGCGAGGTGCGTGACGAGTGGCAGTCGGTGGTCACGGAGCTGACCGACCGGCAGAACCGGTCCCGCGAGATGGCACAGCAGGCGGACCTGCTGCGCCACGGGCTCGACGAGGTCGCGGCGGTCGACCCGCAGCCCGGCGAGGACGCGGAACTGGCCGAGCAGATCAAGCGGCTCGCCGCGGCCGACGAGTTGCGCGAGGCCGCGGCCGCCGCGCAGGCCGCTGTGTCGGGATCGCCGGACGGCGACCCGGACGTGCCCGGCGCGCTGGGGCTCGTCGGCGAGGCCCGGCGGCGGCTGACCGGGTCCGAGGATCCGGTGCTGCGTGACCTGGAGCCACGGCTGGCCGAGGCGGCCGTGCTGCTCGCCGACGTCGGCGCCGAACTGGGCGGCTACCTCGACGGGCTCGACGCCGATCCGGAGCGTCTCGAGCACGTGCTCGCGCGGCAGGCCGAGCTCAAGAAACTCACCCGCAAGTACGCGGCGGACGTCGACGGTGTGCTCGGCTGGGCTGAGGACGCGCGCGCACGCCTGTCCACAATGGACACGTCGGAGGAGGCGCTGGCGGCGCTCGCCGCGCGCCGGGACGAACTGGCGGCGCAGCTGGCCGGGCTGGCGTCGGAGCTGTCCCGGTCACGGGAAGCCGCGGCGGCGAAGCTCGCGGCCGAGGTCACCGGTGAGCTGTCGGGGCTCGCCATGGGACAGGCCGAGATCGAGGTGACCGTGCGCCGGCGGGCCGCCGAGCCGTCCGACCCGCAGGCGCTCGAGGTCGACGGTGCGCTCGTGCACGCGGGCGGCAGCGGCATCGACGACGTGGAACTGCTGCTCAGAGCCCACAAGGCGGCGCCGTCGCTGCCGGTGCACAAGGCGGCCTCGGGCGGTGAACTGTCCCGCGTGATGCTCGCGATCGAGGTGGTGCTCGCGGGCGCGGACACGGTGCAGACGCTGGTGTTCGACGAGGTCGACGCCGGGGTCGGCGGCCGGGCGGCGGTCGAGATCGGGCGGCGGCTCGCGCGGCTGGCGCGCAGCCACCAGGTACTCGTGGTGACGCATCTGCCGCAGGTGGCGGCGTTCGCCGACCGGCATCTCGTGGTGGACAAGGGCACCGCCGAGGGCATCACGCGCAGTGGCGTGAAGACGCTCGAACAGTCCGACCGGGTGCTCGAACTGGCCCGCATGCTGGCCGGCATGGACGACACGGAAACGGGCCGCGCGCACGCGGAAGAATTGCTCGCGGCGGCCGGGGCGGACAAGAAGTCCGCCGGGAAGAGCCCGCGCAAGCGGCGGAAATAGCGCGGCGATCATTCGCACGCTGTGTCGTTCGTTACCGATCCGACCACAGTCACGGCTGTCCGGCCTGCGTAGCCACGATTGCGTGCTGCTCGGGGTCTGCCTACTTTGGTCGGATCGGTAAAAGGGCACGCGCTCGGCGTGTTGGACGCGTCATCGCGGGCCGGTTTGTCACTATCGGTGGCATGAAGCTGACCGGTCTGCTCACACGCACCACCGAGAACCTCCCCGGAATCACCGGTGTGGCCAGGGTGGACCGGCGCACGCGTGCCCTGCTGCGCCGGATCAGTCCTGGCGACGTCGTGTTCCTCGATCAGATCGACCTCGACCGGTCCACCGCCGACGCGCTGGTCGAGGCCGAGGTCGCGGCCGTGGTCAACGCGTCGCCGTCGATCTCGGGCCGGTTTCCCAACCTGGGCCCGGAGGTCGTGGTCGGTGCGGGTATCCCGCTGGTCGACGGGGTCGGCGGCGAGGTGCTGCGCCGGCTCAAGGACGGCACCAAGGTCCGCCTGCACGAGGGTGCGGTCTACGTCGGCGAGCGCCGGATCGCGTCCGGTACCGAGCAGAGCGCGGAGAGCATTGCCGATCAGATGATCGAGGCGAAGGCCGGGATGTCAACCCAGCTGGAAGCCTTCTCCGCCAACACGATCGAGTTCCTGCGCCGCGAGCGCACGCTGATCCTCGACGGTGTCGGCGTGCCGGACGTGCGGGTGCCGCTGCGGGACCGGCACGTGCTCGTGGTCGCGCCCGGCAAGGATCACGCCGCGGACCTGCGGGCGCTCAAGAAGTACATCGCGGAGCACCGGCCCGTGCTGATCGGTGTGGACGGTGGTGCGGACACGCTTCGCGAGCTCAAGTACCAGCCCGACATCATCGTCGGCGACCCGCTGGGGATCGACGCCGACACGCTCAAGTCGGGCGCGGAGGTCGTGGTGCCCGCGCAGCCGGACGGGCACGCGCCCGGCGTCGCCCGTATCCAGGACCTGGGGATCGGCGCGGTCACCTTCCCCGCTTCCGGCAACGCCGAGGACCTCGCGCTGCTGATCGCCGACGCGAACGAGGCGAGTCTCGTCGTCACGGTCGGGTTCCAGGCGACGCTGCGGGAGTTCCTCGACCACGGCCGGTCCGGTTCGAACCCGTCCACGTTCCTCACCCGGCTCAAGCTGGGCACCAAGATCGTCGACGGCAAGGCGGTCGCGACGCTGCACCGCAGCCGCGTGTCGCTCGCCGCGGTGGTGCTGCTCGTGGTCGCCGCGCTGGTGGTGGTCGTCGCGGCGATCCTGATGTCCGATGTCGGCAGTGTCTACCTCGACTGGCTGCACGACACCTGGAATTCCTTCACAAGCTGGGTCAAGGGGCTTTTCGCGTGATCTCTCTGCGGTACCACATCATCTCGATCGCCGCGGTGTTCCTCGCGCTGGCGGTCGGGGTGGTGCTCGGCTCGACGGCGCTGTCCGGTTCGCTGCTGTCCGGGCTGTCCAACGAGAAGGGGGAGCTGGCCAGCCAGGTCTCCGATCTGCAGGCCCAGAACAACGGGCTCAACGCACGCCTGAACGACGCCGACGCGTTCGCCGGATCGGTCGGCCCGAAAGTCGTGCAGGGCGCGCTGGACAAGCGGTCCGTCATCATGGTCACGACGGAGGACGCGAAGCCCGCCGACCGGGACGCGCTCAAGCAGCTGATCCAGCAGTCGGGCGCGACCGTGACCGGTGAGCTGCAGCTGACCTCGGCGTTCCTGGACCCGGCGAAGGCCGATCAGCTACGCCAGCTCGTGACGCGCCTGCAGCCGGCGGGCACCACGTTCCCGACCGCGGGCGACCCCGGAACGCTGGCCGGTGCGCTGGTCGGGTCGGTGCTGATCCTGAACAAGGACAGCGCGAAACCGCAGGCGACCCAGGACGAACTGGCCGCCGCGATCGGCGGGCTCACCGACGGCGGGTTCGTGAAGGCCAGCCCGACCATCGGCCCCGGTCAGCTCGCGGTGGTGCTCACCAGCGGGCAGGCGTCGGGCGATGGCGCGGGTGACAAGGCCGCGACGCTGGCGCGGTTCGCGACGCAGCTGGACCGGTCCGGCGCGGGTGCGGTGCTGGCCGGCGACCCGGCGTCCGCCAACGGCACCGGCGCCATCGGCGTGGTCCGCGCCGACACCTCCGCAACGTCGATTCTGTCCACAGTGGACAACGTCAACACATCTGCGGGCCGCATCGCGACGATCCTCGCGCTCAAGGAACAGCTCGACGGCGCGGTGGGCCGCTACGGCATCGGGGGCAACGCGCAGGCGCCCGCACCCGGCGTGAACCCGGCCGGGAGCTGACCACGGCGGGTCTGGCAAGATCGCGCGGGTGCGCCTTGTCGCGGATCTGCACATCCACTCCAAGTACTCACGCGCCTGCAGCAAGGACTGCGATCTCGAGCATCTGACGTGGTGGGCGCGCCGCAAGGGCGTCACCCTTGTCGGTACCGGGGACTTCACGCATCCGGCGTGGTTCGAGCACCTGCGGGACAACCTGGTGCCCGCCGAGCCGGGCCTGTTCCGGCTGCGGGACGACCTCGACGCCGACATCCAGCGGCGACTGCCGCCGAGCTGCGCCGCGGCCGAGGTGCGGTTCATGTTGTCGGTCGAGATCTCCACGATCTACAAGCGGGCCGAGCGCACGCGCAAGGTGCACCATTTGATCTATGTGCCCGATTTTGCCGCGGCCGCGGAATTCAACCGCAGGCTGGGCCGGATCGGGAACCTCGGCTCCGACGGACGGCCGATTCTCGGGCTGGATTCACGGGATCTGCTGGAGATCACGCTGGAGAGCGGCGCCGGGTCGTATCTCGTTCCGGCGCACGTGTGGACGCCGTGGTTCGCGGTACTCGGGTCGAAGTCCGGTTTCGACGCGATCGAGGACTGCTACGCCGATCTCGCCGATCACGTGTTCGCGTTGGAGACGGGACTTTCGAGTGATCCCGAGATGAACTGGCGTATCTCGGGTCTCGACAAGTACCGGCTGGTCAGTAATTCCGACGCGCACTCGCCGCCGATGCTGGGCCGCGAGGCGACGGTCTTCGACACGGGGCTCGACTATTTCGCGATCAAGCGGTCGCTGGAGACCGGGGTGGGGCACGCCGGGTCGATCGAGTTCTTTCCCGAGGAGGGCAAGTACCACGTCGACGGGCACCGCAAGTGCGGTGTGCGGATGGAGCCGGGGGAGACCAGGGGGCACGGCGGTGTGTGCCCGGAATGCCGGAAGCCGCTGACGGTTGGCGTGCTCAGCCGGGTCGAGGATCTCGCCGACCGGCCGGAAGGGGCCCGGCCGCAGGGCGCCGCGGACTTCCGCAGTCTCGTGCCGCTGCCCGAGATCATGAGCGAGATCCTCGGTGTGGGCCCGAAGAGCAAGAAGGTGCTCGGCGAGATCGACAAGCTGACCGCCGCGTTCGGTCCTGAGCTGTCGATCCTGCAGGACGTGCCCGTCGATGATCTCGGGAAGCGGTCCCCGCTGCTGGGCGAGGCGGTACGCCGGCTCCGCCGGGGCGAGGTGATCCGCGACGCCGGGTACGACGGGGAGTACGGCGTTATCCGCCTTTTCGAGCCCGGCGAACTCGGGAAGACGGCGACCCTGGGGTTGTTCGATCTCGAGGCACCGCCCCGGCAACGGCCACATCCGGCGAAGGTGACCACGGAGCCCGACGCGCCGGAGCCGAGCCTGTTCGCGGCGGAGCCTGAGCCGGTCGCGGGGTCCTCGCTGCTCGACGGGCTCGACCCGGACCAGCGGGCCGCCGCCGGAAGCGGGGGCGGCCCGCTGTTGATCATCGCCGGGCCCGGGACCGGGAAGACTCGCACGCTGACCCACCGCATCGCGCACCTGGTCGCGGAAAAGGGCGTCGCGGCGCAGGAGTGTCTCGCGATCACCTTCACGCGCCGCGCCGCCGGGGAGATGGCCGAGCGGCTCGAGGCACTCGCACCGGCGCAGGCGCCGAAACTCACCATCGCGACCTTCCACTCGCTCGGCGTGCGCATCCTGCGCGAGCAACACGAGCGCGCCGGGCTGAGCGCGACCTTCGGGATCGCCGACCGGGAACGGCAGCTCGCCGCCCTTGCCGAGGTCACCGGAGACGAGAAGGCTGCCCGCCGGGCGCTGGGCGAACTCTCCCGTGAACGCCGCGCCGGCACCGCGGGCGAGCTGGCCGAGCGGTACACGAAAGCGTTGCGCAGCAAGGATCTCGTCGACTTCGACGACCTCGTCGCGCTGCCCGTCGCGGTCCTGGAAGGCGATCCGGATCTGGCCGCCACCTACCGGGAGCGGTGGCGCTGGATCTCCGTCGACGAGTACCAGGACGTCGACGAGCAGCAGTACCGGCTGCTCCGCCTGCTCACCCCGCCGGCGGGCAACCTCACCGCGATCGGCGACCCGGACCAGGCCATATACTCCTTCCGCGGTGCCGACGTCGGGTTCTTCCTGCGGTTCCAGCAGGATTTCCGCGATGCGCGCACGGTGTGGCTGACCCGGAACTACCGCTCGAACCGGCACATTCTCGGCGCGGCCCTGCAGACGATCACCCCGGCGACACTCGTGCCGGACCGGGAACTGTCGCCGATGGGGGACCACGGCGACGCGCTCGTCGGGCTCCACCACGCGGCCGACGAACGGGCCGAGGCAGCGTTCGTGGCCCGCACGATCGACCAGGTGCTCGGCGGGGCGTCGTTCCACTCGCTCGACAGCGGCCGGGTGCGCACCGATGGCACGCAGGGCCTCGGCTTCTCCGACTTCGCCGTCCTGTACCGCACCGACCGGCAGGCGGCTGCCGTGATGGAAGCGCTGACCCAGGCCGGTCTGCCGTTCCAGAAACGGTCCCACGACCGGCTCGCCGAGCGGCCCGGCGTGGACCGGATCCTCACCGAACTGATGTTCACGGGCGCCGGGACCAGCGTGGCCGAGCGCGTGCGGCACATCGCGGACACGCTGCTCGACCGCGACCGCGACGGCGACGCGGCGGAGATCCACACCGCGGTCGACCTGCTGACGCCGCTCGCGCTGAGCTGTGGCGACGATCTCGACCGGTTCCGCACCGAACTCGCGCTCGGGGTCGAGGTGGACACCTGGGATCCGCGGGCCGATCGGGTGTCGCTGCTCACCCTGCACTCCGCGAAAGGTCTCGAATTCCCGGTCGTGTTCGTCGTGGGGTGTGAGGACGGTCTGCTTCCGCTGCGGTGGCACGGCACCGACGCCACCGACGCCGACCTCGCCGAGGAGCGGCGCTTGCTGTTCGTCGGCATCACCCGCGCACAACGGCACCTCTATGTCAGCCACGCTGCCCGCCGCGCCGGACGCGAGACCGACCGGTCGCCGTTCCTGGCCGATCTCACCGACGGCTTCGAGCGGATCGGCGACGCCGCGCCACGCACCCGGCGGCGCGAAACACAGCTACGGCTGCTCTAGCGACAAGGAGTACCTCATGAAGATCGGTCTCGGCCTGCCCATCGCCGACCCGGAAAGCCTGCTCGCCTGGGCGAGGCAGGCGGACGCCGGCCCGTTCACCACCCTCGGCCTGCTCGACCGGCTCGTCTACGACAACCCGGAACCGCTGGTCACCCTCGCGACTCTGGCGGGCGCGACCACGCGGATCCGGCTGCAGACCGAGGTCCTGCTCGCGCCGCTGCGCGAACCCGTGCTGCTGGCCAAGCAGGCCGCGACACTGGATCGCCTTTCCGGCGGCCGGTTCACGCTCGGCATCGGTGTCGGTGGCCGTGCCGACGACTTCGAGGCCGCCGGGGTCGACGTGCGGCGCCGCGGCAAGCGGCTCGACGAGCAGATGGCGCTGATGCGGCGCATCTGGGCGGGCGAGTCCTACAGCGACGATGTGGGCCCGGTCGGGCCTGCTCCCGCGCGAAAGGGCGGGCCCGAGGTGTTGTTCGGCGCCTTCGCCGAACCCGCGCTCGAACGCATCGCCCGGTGCGGCGACGGTCTTCTCTGCGCCGCGGCGCCGTCGTGGGCCGGGGGGGTGGTGCAGACGGTGCGGCGTCTGTGGTCCGAGGCCGGCCGCGACGGTGAACCCAGGATCGTCGGCCAGGTCAACGTCGCGCTCGGTCCGTCGTCCACTGTGGACGAGGCACGCGCCGCGATTCTCGACTACTACGCCTTCGGGGGCGAGTTCGCGCAGCGCACCGCCGAGGGCCTGCACACCGACCCCGCCACGATCCGCGACGCGGTCGCCGGCTACGACGCACTCGGCGTGGACGAGGTGATCCTTTATGCTGGTCGCCCGACCTCGGCCAGCTCGACGCCCTGAGCGAGATCTAGCCCAGCATCGCCTGCCAGGCGTCGACGAAACCGGGGAACGTCTTGCCCACCGTGGCCGGGTTCTCGACCTCCACGCCCGGCACGCGCAGGCCCAGCACGGCCCCGGCCATGACCAGCCGGTGGTCGTCGTAGGTGCGGAACACGCCGCCGTGCAGCGGGGCGGGCTCGATGGCAAGGCCGTCCGCCAGCTCGGTCACCCGCGCGCCCAGCCCCGACAGCTCCGTCGCCAGCGCGGCGAGCCGGTCCGTCTCGTGGCCGCGCAGGTGCGCCACACCGGAGATCACGGACGGCCCGTCGGCGAAGCACAGCAGCGCCGCGATCACCGGCGTCAGCTCGCCCACCTCGTGCAGGTCGAGCCGGGCCCCCCGGATCGCACCGCTGCCCGTCACGGTGAGACCGCCGGCGTCCAGCTGGACGCGCTGGCCCAGTTCCACGAGCAGGCTGCGCAGCCAGTCGCCGGGCTGTGTGGTCCGCTCCGGCCAGTCCTGGACCCGCACCGTGCCACCCGCGGCCGCCGCGGCGACGACGAACGGCGCCGCCGTCGAGAGATCCGGCTCGACGGTGTAGTCCGCGCAGGACAGCCGCGCCGGCGGGACATGGAACTCGCGGCCCGCGCGCTCGGGTGCCGCCCCGAAGCGACGCAGCAGATCCAGCGTCATCGCGATGTGCGGCTCGCTCGGCGGGGCGTCCCCGACCAGCCGCACCGTCACCCCCGACGTGAACGACGGCCCGGCAAGCAGCAGCGCGGACAGGAACTGGCTCGACGCGCTCGAGTCCAGCTCCACCTCCCCGCCGGCGATGCCGCCGTGACCGCGCACCGTGAACGGCGGCGCGCCCCGGCCCCCGTCCTCGATGTCGGCGCCGAGTTTGCGCAAGGCCGTCAGCAGCGGCGCGATGGGGCGGCGCCGGATGGCCTCGTCACCGTCGAACAGCACCGGCCGCGACCCCAGCCCCGCCAGCGGCGGCGTGAACCGCGCGACCGTGCCCGCGTTGCCGAGTTCGACGGTGACCGGCGCGGTGCCGCCCTGGCCGGCTTCCGGCACCAGCGGCCGGACCAGCACGTTCCGGCCGGCCTGCTCCCAGGATCCGCCGAGCGCGGACAGCGCGCCCAGCATCAGCCGGGCGTCGCGGGAGTCCAGCGGCGCCCGGACCAGGGTCGGCGCGGCGGACAGCGCGGCCAGCACATAGGCCCGGTTCGTGATCGACTTCGAACCCGGAATGCGCACCGTCGCGTCGAGCGCCCGCGGCGCGACGGGTGCCGTCCATGTGTTTCCGGCCACGGATGCCATCTCCTCCTCGAAGAACCTGTCCCCGACATCGAACTACGTGGGCGAGGCGGCGCGGCGTCCGGGTCCCGGTGCGATAAGGTGGAAGCCCGTGGGACTTCAGCCGCGGACCGCCAAGTACGTCTTTGTCACCGGGGGCGTCGCCTCCTCGTTGGGTAAGGGACTCACGGCTTCGAGCCTTGGGCAACTCCTTACCGCGCGTGGCCTCCGGGTCACGATGCAGAAACTGGATCCATACCTCAACGTCGATCCGGGCACCATGAACCCGTTCCAGCACGGCGAGGTGTTCGTGACCGAGGACGGTGCCGAGACCGACCTCGACATCGGTCACTACGAACGCTTTCTCGACCGTGACCTCTCCGGGTCGGCCAACGTCACCACCGGCCAGGTGTACTCCGAGGTCATCGCCAAGGAGCGCCGCGGTGAGTACCTCGGCGACACCGTCCAGGTCATCCCGCACATCACCGACGAGATCAAGCGGCGCATCATGGCGGTCGCGGAGTCGGACGGCAGCGTTGCCCCCGCCGCCGGCGGCAGGCAACCCGACGTGGTGATCACCGAGGTCGGCGGCACGGTCGGCGACATCGAGTCCCTGCCCTTCCTCGAGGCCTGCCGCCAGGTGCGCCACGAGATCGGCCGCGACAACTGCTTCTTCCTGCACGTGTCGCTGGTGCCCTACCTGGCCCCGTCCGGCGAGCTCAAGACCAAGCCCACCCAGCACTCGGTCGCGGCGCTGCGCAACATCGGCATCCAGCCCGACGCGCTCGTCTGCCGCGCCGACCGCGACCTGCCCGAGGACCTCAAGCGCAAGATCGGCCTGATGTGCGACGTCGACACCGAGGCCGTCATCGCGTGCCCGGACGCGTCGTCGATCTACGACATCCCCAAGGTGCTGCACCGCGAGGCGCTGGACGCCTACGTGGTCCGGCGGCTCGGGTTGCCGTTCCGCGACGTCGACTGGACCGTGTGGGGCGACCTGCTGGACCGCGTGCACAACCCGTCGGAGACGGTGCGGATCGCGTTGGTGGGCAAGTACATCGACCTGCCCGACGCGTACCTGTCCGTCACCGAGGCGCTACGCGCGGGCGGGTTCGCGCACCGGGCCAAGGTGGAGATCGTGTGGGTCGCCTCCGACCGCGCGACCACGCCCTCCGGCGCCGCGCACGCACTGTCCGATGTGGACGGCGTGCTGGTGCCGGGCGGGTTCGGCGTGCGCGGTATCGAGGGCAAGCTCGGGGCGATCAACTACGCCCGCACCCGCGGTATCCCGGTGCTCGGGCTGTGCCTCGGCCTGCAGTGCATGGTGATCGAGGCCGCGCGCAACCTCGCGGGCATCGAGGGCGCCAACTCCGCGGAGTTCGACGAGACCACGCCGCACCCGGTGATCTCCACGATGGCAGACCAGAAGGACGTCATCGCGGGCGAGCGGGACATGGGCGGCACGATGCGGCTCGGCGCCTACCCGGCGACGCTCGTGCCGGGCACGCAGGTCGCCAAGGCCTACGGTGGCACCGAGGTGTCCGAGCGGCACCGGCACCGCTACGAGGTCAACAACTTCTACCGGAAGCAGCTTGCCGACGCAGGCCTGGTGTTCTCCGGCACGTCGCCGGACGAGCGCCTGGTGGAGTTCGTGGAGTTGCCCGCCGACGTGCACCCGTTCTTCGTCGGCACCCAGGCGCATCCGGAGCTCAAGAGCCGGCCCACCCGGCCGCACCCGTTGTTCGACGCGTTCATCGCCGCCGCGGTGGCCTACCGCACCGCGGATCGGCTGCCCGTCGAACTGCCGGAGCCGACGGCGAGCGTCCGGTGAGCGCCCCCGGCACCCATGACTTCGCGGTGGTGTCCACTGAGGACGTCCACATCGGACGCGTTGTGGCGCTTCGGGTCGACGACGTGCGGATGCCGGGTGGCGCCGTCGCCCGGCGTGAGGTCGTCGAGCACATGGGCGCCGTGGTCATCGCCGCGGTGGACGACGACGAGCGGATCACGCTGATCCACCAGTACCGGCATCCGCTGCGCCGCCGCATCTGGGAGCTGCCCGCCGGCCTGCTCGACGAGGACGGCGAATCGCCCGTGGACGCGGCCCGGCGCGAGCTGGTCGAGGAAGCGGGGCTCAGTGCGCAGCGGTGGGAGACGCTCGTCGACGTCGCGGCGTCGCCGGGGTTCACCGACGAGGTCGTGCGCGTGTTCCTGGCGCGCGGGGTGTCCGAAGTGGAGCGGGCACACCTAGACGAGGACGACGAGGAGGCCGACCTCGTCGTGCACAAGGTGCCGCTGGCCGAGGCGGTGCGCATGGCGCTGGCGGGCGAACTGGTCAACGGGGCGACGGTCGCGGGCGTGCTGGCGGCCCACGCGGTGCTGACCGGCGCCGCGGGGACCCGGCCCGCCGACGCGCCCTGGCGGGACCGGCCCACGACGTTCGCCAAGCGCTCGCATTAGCTCTAGGGTGTCGCCGTGGCGCAAACGGGCGACCTCCCGGTGAGCCAGGTGGTCGCGGCCTATCTCGATCATCTGGTGGTGGAGCGCGGCACCGCGCGCAACACCCTGGACAGCTATGCCCGTGACTTGCGCCGTTATGTCGCGCATCTGGGGCGCGCCGGGATCGGCGACTTCCGCGAGATCACCGAAGCCGAGGTCACCGGGTTCGGCGCCGCCCTGCGCGAAGGAAACGACGAGCATCCGCCGCTGGCCGCGTCGTCGGCGGCGCGGGCGCTGGTCGCCGTGCGCGGGCTGCACCGCTTCGCCCACATCGACGGCCTGACCGACGACGACCCGGCGCGCGAGGTGCGGCCCCCGGCCGCGGCGAAACGGCTGCCCAAGGCGCTGCCGGTCGCCGACGTGCTGCGCCTGCTGGACATGCCCGGCGGCGAGGGGGAGCGGCCGCTGCGGGACCGCGCGCTGCTGGAGTTGCTGTACTCGACCGGTGCGCGCATCTCCGAGGCCGTCGGGCTGGACCTCGACGACGTCGACCGCGGTGAGCGCACCGTGCTGCTCGACGGCAAGGGCGGCAAGCAACGGCTGGTGCCCATCGGCAGGCCCGCCGTCGAGGCGGTCGAGGCCTACCTCGTGCGTGCGCGTCCCGCGCTCGCGGCCCACGGGCGCGGCACCGCGGCGCTGTTTCTCAACGTGCGTGGCACCCGGCTGTCGCGGCAGAGCGCGTGGCAGGTGCTCAAGACCAATGCCGAGCGGGCCGGCATTTCCGCGACCGTCTCGCCGCACACGCTGCGTCACTCCTTTGCCACCCATCTGCTTGAAGGTGGGGCCGACGTCCGTGTGGTTCAGGAGCTGCTCGGTCACGCATCGGTGACCACGACGCAGGTGTACACCCTGGTTACGGTGAACACTCTGCGTGAGATATACGCTACGGCCCATCCTCGGGCGCTGGGTTGAGTGGCGCGAATGTCGGCGAGCCGCTTTGGCGACTGTCCGGCAGCGCAATAGGCTTCGCAAGACCCGTCGAACGAGGAGTTTTCGCGCCATGTCGACACCGCAGCCTCCGGGTGAAGAAGCCGCAGCAGCGTCTGTGATGTCGGCCGCCGCGAACCTCAGCCTGACCATCGCGACAGAGGGGGAGCCCGACTCCGTGGACACTGCCGTGCGCCCGGACACCGGCAAGGTGAACGGTAGGCCCGACGTGGGCCCGACCGGCAGACCGCTGCGTGACATACCCGACCCGCCGCTGCTGGAAAAGCACGGGCCCGCGACCGTGCTCGCCATGTGCAACCAGAAGGGCGGCGTCGGCAAGACCACCTCGACCATCAACCTGGGTGCCGCACTCGCCGAATACGGGCGGCGGGTGCTGCTGGTGGACTTCGACCCGCAGGGCGCGCTCTCGGTGGGTCTCGGCGTGCAGCCGCACGAGCTGGAGCAGACGGTCTACAACGCGATCATGGAACGGGCCGTCAGCGCCGACGACGTGCTGCGCCGGACCGGTGTCGAGGGCATGGACCTCCTGCCGAGCAACATCGACCTGTCCGCCGCCGAGGTCCAGCTCGTGGCCGAGGTGGGCCGCGAGCACACGTTGCTCAGGGTGCTGCAACCGGTCATGTCGGGCTACGACTATGTTCTCGTGGACTGCCAGCCATCGCTCGGGTTGCTCACGGTGAATGCGCTGACCGCCGCGGACGGCGTGATCATCCCACTGGAGTGCGAGTTCTTCAGCCTGCGTGGCGTGGCTTTGCTGATCGACACGATCGAGAAGGTACGCGAGCGCTTGAACCCGAAACTGGACATCACCGGCATCCTGGCCACCATGTTCGACCCACGCACCCTGCACTCGAGAGAGGTCATGGCGCGTGTGGTGGAGGCCTTCGGAGAGACCGTGTTCGACACCGTGATCAACCGCACGGTGCGCTTCCCCGAGACCACTGTGGCCGGGGAGCCGATCACCCGCTGGGCCCCCAAGTCGGCCGGTGCGCAGGCCTACCGCGCGCTGGCACGCGAGGTGATCGCTCGGTGAGCAGGCGCGCATCTCTGCCTGGCGCATCCGAACTCTTCCGCCTGACCAGCAGTCCCGCACTCGAGCCCGTCGAGGTGCCGCGCCCCGCGCAGCAGCGTCCGGCGGGTGGGCAGCGTGAGCAGCTGGAGCGCAGCGGGACGGACCGGCGCGGCACCGGACGGCAGAAACACGATTCCAAGATCACGGTGTACGTGTCCGGCGACGAACTGGTCGCGATGGAGCAGGCGCGGCTCGCGCTGCGCGCCACGCACGGGCTCGTCATCGACCGCGGCCGGCTGGTGCGCGAGGCGGTCGCGGTACTGCTGGCCGACTTCGACCAGCACGGGCCCGACTCGGTCCTGGTGCGGCGGTTGCGTGCGGGCACCATCGACGCCGAGGAAGTCGCCGGGCCGTGACCAGTGGGGAACCGGCTGAGGCTCCTCAGCCGGAGCCCGCGGACGAGGAAGGCGCTTCCTCGAAGTTCAAGGTGCGGCTGGCCAACTTCGAGGGCCCGTTCGACCTGTTGCTGCAGCTGATCTCGCAGCACCAGCTGGACGTCACCGAGGTGGCGTTACACCAGGTAACCGACGATTTCATCGCCTACACGCGTGCGCTGGGGTCGGCGTGGGACCTGGACGAGACCACCGAGTTTCTGGTCGTCGCGGCGACCCTGCTCGACCTCAAGGCCGCACGGTTGCTGCCGGCGGCCGAGGTCGAGGACGAGGAGGACCTGGCGCTGCTGGAGGCCAGGGACCTGCTCTTCGCCCGCGTGCTGCAGTACCGCGCGTACAAGCAGGTCGCGGAGCTGTTCGCGGAACTGGAGGCCGGGGCGCTGCGGCGGTACCCGCGGTCGGTGGCGCTGGAGGAGCGCTACCTCGGCCTGCTCCCCGAGGTCATGCTCGGGGTGAGCCCGGAGAGGTTCCGGGAGGTGGCGCTCGCGGTGTTCCGGCCGAAGCCGCCGCCGACGGTGTCGCTGGACCACCTGCACATGGGACGCGTGTCGGTGCGCGAGCACGCGGCGGTGCTGCGGCTGCGGCTGGCCGAGGCCGGGACCGCGACGTTCTCGGAGCTGGTGGCCGACTGCGAGCACACCATCGAGGTGGTGGCGCGGTTCCTGGCGCTGCTGGACCTGTACCGCGAGTCGAGCGTGCAGTTCGAGCAGGCCGAGGCGCTCGGTGCGCTGAGCGTGCGGTGGACCGGCGGGTCGGTCGAACACGCGGGTGCGGCCGCCGAGCAGGACAGGTCCCTCGTCGAGGAAGAGGAGTACGGGTGAGCCCCGAGGACGAAGAGATCGTCGACCTGGACCGCCTGCCGAGCACGGGGGAGGATCCCGGCGGGGAGGTAGCGGACGGTGGCGAGGTAGCGGAGGCGGCGCCAGAGGCCGCCGAGCCCGCATCCGCTGAGCCCGCATCCGCTGAGCCGGCGGCGGAGGCGTCCGGCCGGGCGGAGGCCATCGAGTCCGAGCCTGCTGAGGCGGCTGCCATCGAGTCGGAGCCTGAGCGGGCCGAGACTGAGCGGGCCGAGACTGAGCCCGAGCCTGCCGAGCCTGCTGCAGCCGAGCCGGAACCGGAGCCCGCCGAGCCCGCCGAACCGGCTGCCACTGAGCTCCCGCTGGAGCTCCGGCCGGAGGTCCCGGCCGAGCCCGAGGGCGCCGCCCCCGTCGGCGGTGTCCCCGACGCCGACGAGGATCCCGCTCTCGTCGCGATGGAGCGGGACCTTCCGGACGTCACGGAGGTCACCGCGCTGGAGTCGGCGCTCGAGGCGTTGCTGCTGGTCGTCGACTCGCCCGTGTCCGAGGAGTCGCTGGCGGACGCGGTGGATCAGCCGGTCGCCCGGGTCACCGAGGCGCTCAAGGCGATGTCAGCGCGCTTCACCGAGCGCGGGAGCGGCATCGACCTGCGGCGGGCCGGTGAGGGCTGGCGCTTCTACACCCGCGACACCTACGCGCCGTTCGTCGAGAAGCTGCTCCTGGACGGGCAGCGCTCGAAGCTGACCCGCGCCGCGCTCGAGACGCTTGCCGTCATCGCCTACCGGCAGCCGGTCACCCGGTCTCGCGTCGCGGCCGTGCGCGGCGTGAACGTCGACGGCGTCATCCGGACCCTGCTCGCCCGCGGTCTCATCGAGGAGACCGGCACCGATCCGGAGACGGGTGGCATTCTGTATGTGACCACCGAACTGTTCCTCGAGCGGCTCGGGCTCGCGTCGTTGACCGACCTGCCCCCGATCGCCCCGTTGCTACCCGAAGTGGATGCGATCGATGACATTTGACGAAGAACCCGAGGGCGTCCGCCTGCAGAAGGTGCTCTCGAAGGCCGGCGTCGCCTCCCGGCGTGCCGCCGAGGAGCTGATCGTGCAGGGCCGGGTCTCCGTGGACGGCCGCACGGTGCGCGAACTCGGCCGTCGCGTGGACCCCGACAACGCGGTCATCCACGTCGACGGCACGCGCGTGATCCTCCGCGAGGACCTCCTGTATCTCGCGCTCAACAAGCCGCGCGGCGTGCACAGCACGATGACCGACGACCAGGGCCGCCCGTGCGTCGGCGACTACGTGCGCGGTCGGAGCTTCACCGCCGGGCTTTTCCACGTCGGCCGCCTCGACGCCGAGACCGAGGGCCTGCTGCTGCTCACCAACGACGGCGACCTGGCGCACCGCCTGATGCACCCGTCCTTCCACGTGCCGAAGACCTACCTCGCCGAAGTCGACGGCCTCGTGCCGCGTGGCCTGGGCAAGCAGCTCAAGGCGGGCATCGAACTCGAAGACGGCCCGGTCAAGGTCGACGCGTTCCGGGTCAAGGACGCGCACGGCGGGCGTTCGCTCGTCGAGGTCGTCGTGCACGAGGGCCGCAAGCACATCGTGCGGCGGTTGCTGGCCGAGGTGGGGCATCCGGTGCGCAAGCTCGTCCGCACCGCGGTCGGTGACGTGCAGTTGGGCAATCCCAAGCAGGGTTCCATCCGGCGTCTCACCCGCGAAGAGGTCGGCAGCCTCTACCGGGCCGTGGGGCTGTGATGGCCGTGCTGCCACCGGGCGCCGCTACCATCGCCGCGTGAGCACCACCGAAACCGCATCCGGCGCACTCGACGTGCTGCGGCGCGTCTTCGGCTACGACTCCTTCCGGGGCGAGCAGGAGGCGATCATCGAGCAGGTCGTCGGTGGCGGCGACGCGCTCGTGCTGATGCCCACCGGCGGCGGCAAGTCGTTGTGCTACCAGATCCCGTCGCTGGTCAGGGACGGTGTCGGCGTCGTCATCTCACCGCTGATCGCGCTGATGCAGGACCAGGTCGACGCCCTGCGCGCGCTCGGCGTGCGCGCCGGCTTCCTCAACTCGACGCAGGACTACCAGCAGCGGCGCGAGGTCGAGGCCGCGTTCCTGGCGGGTGAGCTGGACCTGCTCTATCTGGCGCCCGAGCGGTTGCGCCTGGAATCCACGATCAGCCTGCTGGACAAGGGCACCGTCGCGCTGTTCGCGATCGACGAGGCGCACTGTGTGTCCCAGTGGGGCCATGACTTCCGGCCCGACTATCTGGGGTTGTCGGAGCTGCACGAGCGCTGGCCGGAGGTGCCGCGCATCGCACTCACCGCCACCGCAACGAAAGCGACGCACACCGAGATCGCGACGCGGCTGAACCTCGACGGCGCACGGCACTTCGTGGCGAGCTTCGACCGGCCCAACATCCAGTACCGGATCGTGCCCAAGCACAGTGCGCAGAAACAGTTGCTGGATCTGTTGCGCACCGAGCACGCGGGTGACGCGGGCATCGTCTACTGCCTGTCGCGCGCGTCGGTGGAGAAGACCGCGGAGTTCCTGACGGCCAACGGGATCGAGGCCGTGCCGTACCACGCCGGACTGGATTCACGCACCCGCGCCGCGAACCAGGCGAGGTTCCTGCGCGAGGACGGCCTGGTCGTGGTCGCCACGATCGCGTTCGGCATGGGCATCGACAAGCCCGATGTGCGGTTCGTGGCGCACCTGGACCTGCCGAAGTCGGTGGAGGGCTACTACCAGGAGACCGGCCGCGCCGGCCGGGACGGCTTGCCGTCGACGGCGTGGCTCGCCTACGGGCTGCAGGATGTCGTGCAGCAACGCAAAATGATCGACACGTCGGAGGGCGACAACGCACACAAGCGCAGGCTCTCGACGCACCTGGACGCGATGCTGGCCCTGTGCGAGACGATCGAGTGCCGCCGGGTGCAGCTGCTGAACTACTTCGGTCAGAGCGGCGAGCCCTGCGGGAACTGTGATACGTGCCTGGTGCCACCCGAGAGCTGGGACGGCACGATCGCCGCGCAGAAGCTGCTGTCCACTGTGTACCGGTTGCAGAACGAGCGCAGGCAGAAGTTCGGTGCGGGCCAGATCATCGACATATTGCTGGGAAAGCAGACCCCGAAGGTCACCCAGCACCGCCACGACGACCTCACGGTCTTCGGAATCGGCACGGAACTGGCGGAGGGCGAGTGGCGCGGCGTGGTCCGGCAACTGCTGGCGCAGGGCCTGCTCGCCGTGGAAGGGGACTACGGCACCCTGGTGCTGACCGAGGCGAGCGGTGACGTGCTGGGCCGCAGGCGCGAGGTCCGGCTACGCCGCGAACCCAAGCGCGAACCCCGCCAGGCGAAGACCGCGAAGGGCAAAGCACCGGTGGAGATGCCACCCGAGGCGGCTCCGGTGTTCGAACGGCTCCGCACCTGGCGCGCCACCACCGCGAAGGACCAGGGCATCCCGGCGTACGTGGTCTTCCACGACGCGACCCTGCGGCAGATCGCCGCGGAACGGCCGTCCACTTTGGAGCGGCTGGGCGCGATCAGCGGTGTGGGCGAAACCAAACTGGCACGCTACGGCGAGCAGATACTGGCGGTCCTCGCGGCGGAGTAGGCGGACTTCGCCGCATCACACCTGAGACGCCGTGGCCGTCTCGGCGCGTGTCGCTTTCCGCGACAGGGTCCGGGCCACCGGTTCCACGATCCGCGCCGCCACCGGGCCCAGTATCGCCATCAGCAACACGTATGCCGTCGCCAGTGCGGCGAGCTCCCCGTCCACCGCGCCGGCTGTGACGGCCAGCCCCGCGATCACGATGGAGAACTCACCTCGCGCGACCAGCGCCGCCCCGGCACGGGCCCGCCCCAGCCGCCCGATGCCCTGACGCCGCGCGGCCCACCAGCCGGTGGCCAGCTTCGTCAGCGTCGTCACCACGGCAAGTGCCACGGCCCACCCGAGCACGGGCGGGATGGAGGCCGGGTTCGTGTTGAGCCCGAACACCACGAAGAACACCGCCGCGAACAGATCGCGCAGCGGTTCGAGCATGCGGGTGGCGTTCTCGGCCGTCGAGCCGGACACGGCGATGCCCAGCAGGAACGCGCCGACGGCCGCCGACACTTGCAGCGCCGACGCGAGGCCCGCCACCAGCAGCGCCGCGCCGAGCACCTTGAGCAGGAACACCTCGCGGTCGGGCGAGTCGACGAGCGCCGAGACGTAACGGCCGAACTTCAGCGCGATCACCAGCACGACGGTGATCACGGCGAGGGAGATGCCGACGGCCTCCAGCCCACCGAGGAAGCTCACGCCGCCGAGTACCGCCGTCATGATCGGCAGGTACAGGGCCATCGCGAGGTCCTCGAACACCAGGATCGACAGCACCACCGGCGTTTCCCGGTTACCGAGGCGCCCCAGATCGCCGAGCACCTTGGCGACGATGCCGGACGAGGAGATGTAGGTCACGCCGGCCATGACCATCGCGCCGACGGGACCCCAGCCCAGCAGCAGCGCGACCGCCGCACCAGGCGCGGCGTTGAGCACGATGTCGGCGACACCGGCCATCCACGAGCGTTTGAGCCCGGTGAACAGTTCCGCCGCCGAGTACTCCAGTCCCAGCAGCAACAGCAGGAGGACGACGCCGATCTCGCCGGCCAGGTGCGTGAAGTCGCCGATGTCGCCGAGCGGGATCAGCCCGCCCTGGCCGAAGGCGAGCCCGCCGAGCAGGTACAGCGGGATCGGCGACAGGCCGATCCGGCCGGCCAGCCGGCCGAGCACCCCCAGTACGAAGAAGACGCCGCCGAGTTCGATGAGTGCGAGTGCGGTGTGCTCCATGGGGTCAGCGGTTTTTCAGGATTCTCAGTGCGTTCTCCAGCCCTTCGGAAGTGCCGACGGCCATGAGGACATCGCCGGCGGTGAAGGTGAAGTCCGGGGTGGGCGAGGGATGCACCTGGCCCGCCCGCATGACGGCCACCACCGACACGCCGGTGCGGGTGCGCAGTGCGGTGTCGCCGAGTGTGCGCCCGTCGAACGGCTCGTTCGGCCTGATCGGCAGCTGCCGCGTCTGGATGCCCGGAAGCTCCTCGGTCAGCTGCGCCACCAGTTGCGGAGCGCCGAGCAGGTTCGCGAGCGCGCCCGCCTCGTCGGCGGTCAGCGGCAGCGACGCCAGGCACGCGTCCGGATCGTCGGACTTGGACACGATCAGCTCTATCTGCCCGTCACGGTGGGTCACCACACCGACACGCCGGCCGGTGCGGAGGGCGAAATCCTTCCGGACCCCAATGCCGGGCAGGGGAGTCACTTCCACATTCACGATTCCCCACGTTACCGGTTTGCCCGGTTCGGCCCGGTGCGGCCGCGCGCGGGCCTGCCAGGCAGAATGGAACACCGGCAGGCACGACCGGCGAGGCGAGGAGAGGATCCGTGGCGGGAGCCCTACGAGGTGTGGTCGCACTCGACGGTCCGTCGGGCACCGGCAAAACCACGGTCGCGCGCAAACTCGCCGAGCGTCTCGGCGCCGGCTACCTCGACACGGGTGCGATGTACCGGGTCGTCACGTTGTCCGTGCTGCGGGCCGGCGTGAACCCGGCGGACGCGGACGCCGTCACGGGCGTCGTGCGCGACACGGTGTACACCATCGGCACCAGCCCGCGGCGGCCCGCCGTGACGCTCGCCGGGGAGAACGTGGCCGCCGAGATCCGCGGGCCCGAGGTCAGTCACGCCGTGTCGCCGGTGTCGGCCGTGCCCGCGGTGCGCGAGGTGCTCGTCGCGCGCCAGCGCCTGATCATCGACGAAGTGCTGGACGAGATCGGCGGCATCGTCGTCGAGGGCCGCGACATCGGCACGGTCGTCGCGCCGGACGCGCCGCTGAAGGTCTTCCTGACGGCGTCGGCCGACATCCGCGCGGCGCGGCGGGGTGCGCAGGACGTCGCCGCGGGCCGCGGCGCGAACCACGTCGACACGCTGGCCGCGGTCAACCGGCGCGACCGGCTCGACTCGGGCCGCGCGGTGTCGCCGCTGCGGCCCGCGGCGGACGCGGTGCACCTGGACACCTCCGAACTGGCCATCGAGCAGGTGCTGGTCGCCCTCGTGGAACTGGCGGGCACCCGCGGGCTGCTCGACTGCGCCGCGGAGGCCACGCGGTGAGCTCAGCCGGTCTGCCCGACGGCGCCAGCGGGTGGCTGCACGACTTCGGCCGGGCGATCGGGCGCGTCTGTTTCCGCCCGGTGTACCGGCTGCGCGTCCACGGGCGCGACCGGGTGCCGCTGACCGGGCCGGTGCTGCTGATCGCAAACCACAGTTCGATGGTGGAACCGCAGATCATCTTCGGAATGTTGCCGCGCCGGTCGGTGTTCCTCGTCAAGGAGGAGATGTTCACCGGGGCGCTGGGGTGGTTCCTGCGGCGGATCGGCCAGGTGCCGGTGCGCCGGGGCGAGCCCGACCGGGCACCGCTGCTCACCATGGCGAAAGTTCTGCGTGCGGGCGGGCTGATCGGCGTGTTCCCGGAAGGCACCAGGGGCGACGGCAACGTGGCGGCCGCCGAACGCGGTGCGGCATTCCTGCTGCGCGGCTCGGATGCGCTCGTGCTGCCGGTCGCGGTACGCGGCACGCGACGCGCGGCCGGTGCCAGGCGGCGCTTCCGGCCGCGGGTGGACGTGCTGGTCGGCGAACCGTTCCGGCTGGAGGTCGGCAAGGGCCGCGCCGGGCTGGTGGACGCCACCGAGAGACTCCGGGCCGAGTTGGCGGCCCTGGTGCGAGCGCTCGACGAGCGGCGCGCCGGTCCCACAGAGAAAGCGAAGTTATGACTGAGGTAGACGGCACCTGGTCCGACGAGGCGGAGTTCGCCGCGCTCGACGCGCGGGTGGACGATGCCGGCGAAGCCGAGGACGCCGCGCTGAGCCAGCCGGTGCTCGCCGTCGTCGGGCGCCCCAACGTGGGCAAGTCGACGCTGGTGAACCGGATCCTTGGCCGCCGCGAGGCGGTCGTCCAGGACGTGCCGGGCGTGACGAGGGATCGCATCGCCTACGACGCGCTGTGGAGCGGGCGCCGGTTCACCGTCGTGGACACCGGCGGGTGGGAGCCCGGCTCGAGCGGGCTGCAGGGCGCGATCACGGCGCAGGCGGAACTGGCGATGTCCACTTCGGACGCCGTTCTGCTCGTGGTGGACGCGTCCGTCGGCGCGACCGCGACCGACGAGGCGGTGGCCAAGGTGCTGCGCCGGTCCAAGCGCCCGGTCATCCTCGCCGCCAACAAGGTGGACGATCAGCGGCTGCTGTCGGAGGTCGCCTCACTGTGGTCGCTGGGGCTCGGCGAGCCGCAGCCGGTGAGCGCGCTGCACGGCCGCAGTTCGGGCGATCTGCTCGACAAGATCGTGGAAGCCTTGCCGGAGGCCCCGCGCGACGGCGAGCGCAGTGCCGGCCCGCG
>DASZUO010000024.1:0-6122 GCA_035547575.1 Amycolatopsis sp.
CGCTCACCGGGCTTCCTTCTCCTTGAAGCTCTCGATGATGACGTCGAGCGCGTCGCTCAGGCTGGCGCCGTGCCCGCCCGGCGGGTCAGGCAGCCGGACCGGGCCGTGCTCGCGGCTCGGCAGCAGCACGGTCGCCGTCGCGGGTGCGGTGACCTGGTCGCGCTGGTTGGTCGCGCGGAAGGTGATGTCGACCTCGCAGCGGCCTTGCCCGACCCGTTTGCCCGTGACCTCACCGGTGATGATGTGGGTGTCGCCGATGTAGTTGAACTTGCGCATCTCGTCATGCTGCCGGAGAAGCCAGCCGTCGTCACCGATCCAGTCGGTCAGGTAGTGCGTCAGCCAGCATTCGCGCATCACGGCGTAGTCGTAGGCCATCGGGTTGCCGATCGACTGCGACCACTCGTTCTCCCAGTGCACCCGCTGCGCGACGTCCGGGATCCCCGCCGCGTTCTTGATGTAGAACTTGCCGAGCTTCTGCCGGTTGTGATAGCCGAGCCGGGACGCGGAGATGTTGTACGGCGCGAACCCGTAGCCGCCGGCGTGGAAGCAGATGATCTCGGTCAGCGTCAGCGGGCCCTTGGCCATCCGGGGCAGTTCCGCACCCACCCGCACGTCCTCGAAGTAGCGCGGCTCGGACCCGCGCGCCCGCTCGGCGGCGTAGATCGCGTCGATCTCGGCGATCTGCTCGTCGGTGTAGCTCGCGGGTTCGAGGTCCATGTACTTGCCCAGTTCCCGCGCTTTCTTCCGCTCGGTGGCGATCAGGATGGTCCTGGTCACCGACACCACCTCGGCCCGCTGGTTCATCCGGACCTGGCGGGACACCCGGATCACCGACCGCCCGGCGAACTCGGATCGCTTCTCCTGCACCGATTCCAGCCCGCCGAACGAGTAGAGCTCGTCGCCGGGGCGGACCGGCGCGTACCAGTCGGTGGACTGCCCGGAGACGAACAGGTGCACGCCTGAGAACAGGCCCCTGGTCTGCCTGCGCACGTCCGCGGGGATCGGGTCGCCGCGCAACGGCAGGCACAGCGCGGTGCCGATCATCGGCGGCGCGATCTGACTCCCCCACCGGGTGCGGCGGCCGTAGCCGGCGTCGGTGAACAGCGGGTTGTCGTCGCCGTAGCCACGGGCGAAGTTGCGCAGCGCGTCGGGCGTGGCGCAGGAGTAGAACTCGCGCATTCCGTAGGCCTGGTCCAGCCCGATCAGCAACCGCGACCGCTCGATGTCCTCGTCCTTGATCTCATAGTCGAACTCATGCGCGGTATCGGTCACGCCGTCGTCTCCTCGTCGAGTTAAGTGACTAAATATAGATCGTTTTTCTGACGCGGACACCCTGACCCCAGCTCGAGGCCACCCGGTTGCTGCTTTGTGACCTCTGGCATAAAAGAGAGTATTATTATAGCGTCTTTCGCGCTGGAACCCACTGTCGCGTGAAGGGATGCACCATGCGAAGGACGTTCCTGATCGGTGCTGTGGTCATCACCGCCGCGGCGTTGCTGGCGGCCTGCGGCGAGACCGGCGGTGGCGGAAGCGGCGGGTCGACGATCAAAGTCGGCGTACTGACCTCGTTGTCCGGTTCCTACGCATCCGGCTTCACCACCACGGAAAAAGGGGTCAAGGCCCGGTTCGACCTGGAGAACGCCGCCGGCGGCGTCAACGGCAAGAAGCTCGAGTACGTGATGGCCGACGACGCCAACGGCGCGGATGTCGCGGTCAACAAGCTGGTGCAGCAGGAGAAGGTCTTCGGCATCCTCTCGGTGAGCCCGCTGTTCGTGCGCGGCGCGACCGCGGCGGCGCGTTCCGGGGTGCCGGTGTTCGGTTCCGGGTTCGACGGCGCGCCGCAGTGGCTGGACAAGAACGTCAAGAACTTCTTCGACATCGCCGGGGCTGCCGGCTACGGCGCGGTCAACACCAACTTCGGCGCCTTCGCCAAGAGCCAGGGTGTCACCAGGATGGCCGGGGTCGGCAACAGCGGCAGCCCGAGTTCGGCCGGTGCGGCCACGGGTGTGGTGATGTCGGCCGAGCACGCCGGGATCCCGCGCGGCTACCTCAGCACCACGCTCGCGCCGGGCAGCACCGACGTCGGGCCCGCCGTGCTCGGCATCAAGGAATCCGGCTCGGACGGGTTGTACCTGCCGGTCATCCCGGCCACCGCGTTCGCGCTGATCGCGGGACTGGCGCAGGCCGGCGTGCCGATGAAGGCGATCATCCTGGCCACCGGCTACGGCAACGACCTGCTGGAGTCACCACCCGCGGTGCAGGCCGGGCAGGGCGTCGACTTCATGTCCGGTGCCGCGCCGGTGGAACTGAAGACCCCTGGCACGCTGCGGTTCCAGGACGCACTGCAGAGATACGCCGGGGTGACCGGCACCCCGACCTTCGCCGAGTACCAGGGCTGGCTGACCGCGGACGCGTTCATCGCCGGGCTGAAGGCGGCCGGCCCGAACCCGACCACGAGCGGGTACGTGCAGAAGTTCCGCAACAGCGACTGGGACACCGCGGGCCTGCTCGGCACCCCGGAGAACCACACCCTCAACTTCGGCGACTACGGCGGCGCCGGTGCGAAGAACGGTCCCAACAACTGCTTCTACGTGGTGAAACTGAAGGGCAAGCAGTTCGAGCCGATACCTGGCGCCTCCCCGGTCTGCGGTGAGCTGGTCCCCGGCCTGAGCACCGGCTTCTGAGCGGGCCGGCCGATGTTGCCCTACCTCATCGCCGGCCTGGCACTGGGGTCGATCTACGCGATCGCCTCCGCGGGACTGGTCATCACCTACGTGTCCACCGGTGTGCTGAACCTCGCCTTCGGCTCGATGGCGTTCTTCGTGGCCCGCTTCTACTACTGGCTGCACACCGAACACGGCTGGTCGATCCCGGCCGCGGCGCTGCTGGCGCTGGTGGTGCTCGGGCCGCTGCTGGGCGCCGTGCTGTACCTGGGCCTGTTCCGCCATCTGCGGCAGCGCTCGACGCTGATCAAGATCGTCTCGACGGTGGGGCTGTCGGTGGCGCTGCCGCCGGTGGCGATCCTGCTGTTCGGCGACCTGGCCATCCCGCAGGCGCCCGGCCTGGCGCCGCTGCCGCTGCGCGTGTTCCACGTCGGCGGCGCGGCGGTCAACCTGGACCAGGTGATCAGCTACGGCTTCCTGGTCGTCGTGGTGCTGGCGGGCACGCTCGTGCTGCGGTTCACCGACATCGGCCTGAAAGTGCGCGCGATGGTGGAGAGCGAAAGCCTCACGGAGCTGTCCGGGACGAGTTCGTCACGGGTCGCGCTCGGGGTGTGGATGGTCGGCTCGGGGCTGGCCGGGCTCGCGGGGGTGCTGATCGCGCCGACCGGCGGGCTCAGCATCGGCGGGATGACGCTGCTGATGGTCACCGCGTTCGCGCCCGTCGTCGCGGCCCGGTTGCGCAGCCTGCCGACGGCGGTGCTGATCGCGCTCGCGATGGGCGTGGTGACCGATGTCGTGCAGCGGTACCTGCCAGCCGACTCGACGCTCACGGTGGCGATCGTGCCGAGCATCCCGTTCGGCTTCATCCTGCTGTTCCTGCTCTACTACCTGGTCCGTGGCGGGACGGTCGGCCGGGAGGCGGCGCGTGGCGGGACGCTGGACGCCGCGATCCGCCCGCAGGCCGGGGAACGGCCCGCCGCAGTCGCCGCGATGACGTCCGGTTCGCGCGGGCTCATCCCGTTGCTGCCGCTGGCGCTCGCCGCGATCCTGCCGGCGGTGCTGACCTCGCAGTACTGGCTCGGGCTGGTGGCACAGGGCATCGCGATGGCGCTGGTGCTGCTGTCGATCAGCCTCGTTACCGGCGAGGGCGGGATGATCTGGCTCTGTCAGATCACGTTCGCCGGCGGTGGCGCGATCACGGCCGGCCAGCTCGCCGCGCACGCGGGCTGGCCGCCGCTCGTCGCGGCCGTGGCGGGCGGGGTGCTGATGGCGCCGGTCGGGGTGCTGATCGGCGCGCTGACCGTCCGGCTCGGCGATCTCTACGTCGCGCTCGTGACGTTGAGCTTCGGCCTGCTGGCCCAGACGCTGATCTTCACCCGGCCGCCGTTCTACCGGTTCGGCGCCGGGGTCGCCATCAACCGGCCGGAGTTCGCCATGGACGACCGGGTGTTCGGCTACGTGGCGCTGGGATTCTTCCTGCTGGCCGGGCTGGTCATCGTGAACCTGCGGCGCGCCACCACCGGCATGGGCATCAGCGCCGTGCGGTGGAGCCCGCCCGCGGCGCGCACGCTCGGCCTCAACGTGGTCGGGCTCAAGGTCCTGCTCTCCGGCTTCGCCGCGTTCGTCGCGGGTCTCGGTGGCGCGCTGCTGGCCGTGTTCGCCACGGTGGCGGTGCCGGACTCCTACGACATCTTCCAGGGGCTGGTCTGGCTCGCGGTGCTGGTCACCATCGGCTCCCGGTCCGTCACCGCGGCGTTGCTCGCGGGCCTGACGTTCACGGTGGTGCCAGGGGTGATCGCGACCTACCTGCCCGCGGCGTGGGGCAACGTTCCGACGATCCTGTTCGGCCTCGGCGCCGTCGGCGTCGCACTGCACCCCGAGGGCGTGGTGGCGACGCAAACCCGGCAGATCCAGCAGCTGATCCGCCGGAGGCGCCGCGGCTCGCCCGAGCCCGTGGCCGCGGCGCCCAAGCTGCCCGTCGCGGCGGCGAAAGGAGACCGGCGATGAGGTTGTCCGCCACGGGCATCACCGTCCGATTCGGTGGCCTGGCCGCACTCGACGGTGTCGGCATCGCCGTCGACGAGGCGTCCATCGTCGGCCCGGTCGGGCCCAACGGCGCGGGAAAGACCACGTTGTTCGGCGTGCTGTCGGGGCTGCTGCGGCCGCAGGCGGGGACGGTCGTGTTCGACGGCGCGGACGTCACCCGGTCCAGCCCGCAGGCGCTCGCGCGGCGCGGCATGGCCCGGACCTTCCAGCATCCCGAGCTGTTCCCCGGCCTGTCGGTGCGCGAGCATCTCTCGCTGGCGTACCGGATGCGGCACCAGCCGCGTCGCGTGTGGACGGACGCGGTCACCGGCGGCGGGTTCCGCGGGGCACGCCGCGACGAGTCCGAGCGGATCGCGCGGCTGATCGGCACGCTGGGGCTCGGCGCCATCGCGGACGGCCCGGTGCTCGGGCTGCCGCTGGGGCTGGCCCGGCTGGTGGAGATCGGCCGGGCGCTGGCGCGCGAACCGAGCGTGCTGCTGCTGGACGAGCCGTCCTCCGGGCTCGACGGCGGCGAAACCGAGGCACTGGCCGGGGTGCTGGTCGATCTGGTGCGCCAGCGCGGCGTTTCGCTGGTGTTCGTCGAGCACGACGTGGATCTGGTGCTGCGCCTGTCCGACCGGGTCTTCGTGCTGGACTTCGGCCGGTGCATCGCCGAGGGCACCCCGGCGGAGATCCGGGTGGACCCGGCGGTGCGGGCGGCGTATCTGGGTGCCGAGGCGGGGACCGCCGGATAACAGCCTTGCTGCCCGGTTCGGTGGCAGGCCGAGGCGAGCGTTTCCCTGGCGGGCTCGTTCGGCCCGGTTCCTGTCAGCACATCGGACGTAGCGCGAACCAGCGGGAACTGGTTATGTTGAGTGCACTCATTTGTCGAGGTGGCTTGGAGGCGAGGGGAGCGCATGGACCGCGAACTCAACGGCGAGCGACCGGGCGCGTTGTCGGGGCTGCGGGTGGTCGACCTGTCGCAGACCCCTCCCGGCGCGCAGGCCACGCAGCTGCTCGCGGACTTCGGCGCCGAGGTGCTCTACCTCGAGCCGCCCGGCGGGAGCCCGCTGCGCAGGCAGGCCGCCTGGCCGTTCTGGGCACGAGGCAAGCGCAGTCTCGAGGTCGACCTGCGCGATCCGGGCGACCTCGCCGTCGCGCGGCAGCTCGCCGAGGGCGCGGACGTCGTGCTGGAGTCGTTCCGGCTCGGCGTCGCCGACCGGCTCGGCCTCGGCTACCGGGAGCTGGCCGCGGCCAACCCCGGCCTGATCTACACCTCGATCACCGGTTTCCCGGCGACCGGACCGTACGCCAGCGCCCCCGGCTACGAGCCGCTGGTGATGGCCCGCGCGGGCGCGCTGGACCAGTTCGCCGAAATAGTGGAACGGCCCGGCCCGGTGTACGTCCCGACGCCCTACTGCGGCTTCAGCGCCG
>DASZUO010000025.1:0-5852 GCA_035547575.1 Amycolatopsis sp.
GGAGCCGGATCGGCGGGCTCCACGAAGCGTCCGGGAACCAGGGCGATGCGGTCGCCGGTCTCCGTCATTTCGGCATCAGGGCCTGGGCGCTGCCCTGCGCCGCGGACAGGGTCGCCTGCGGGTTCGCGCCGCGGAACACGATGTCCTGGGTCGCGTTGTTCAGCAGGGTGCGGATCTGCTGGTAGTTCGGGCCGGGGAAGGAGACCCAGGGTTCCAGCCGGTCGAGTTGCGCGACGTTGGGCCGGACGAAGTCGGGATGGGCGTCGGCGAAGGACTTGAGGTAGGCGGGATCATCGATCAGCGAGGCACGCAGCGGTACGTAGCCGATGTTCTGGGTGATCGTGGTCTCACTCTGCGCGCTGGTCAGGAACTTGATCAGCTCCCAGGCGGCGCGCTGCTTGGCGGGATCCTTGGTCAGGATGAACAGCGCGGAACCGGAGTTGGTGGGGACGGCCGGCGTGGTGCCGAACCCCGG
Source organism: Amycolatopsis sp. (assembly GCA_035547575.1). Classification (GTDB taxonomy): domain Bacteria; phylum Actinomycetota; class Actinomycetes; order Mycobacteriales; family Pseudonocardiaceae; genus Amycolatopsis_E. Next base: position 476 of record DASZUO010000025.1, read on the forward strand.
CATCGGTGCGGCCGCGGGCTGCCATTTGCCCGCCGAGGACTTGAGGATCGCGCCCTGCAGAGCCGCGGAGGTGAGCAGCATGCCGAGGTTGCCGCGCAGGAATGCGTCCTGCGCGTCGTTGCCGGACAGGTTGGGCAACGCGTTGGGCCCGGCCTGGGCGATCTGCTGCAGCCCGGTGAATGCCTTGACCGAGTTCGGGTCGGCCCAGGAGACGGTCTTGCCGTCCTCGGACAGCAGGCGCCCACCGGCGGACCGGACGATGCCGGTGAGGCACCAGTCGCCGCCGGAGGGCCCGTCGAGGCAGGCGACGTAGGCGCCGCCGCGGGTGCCGGGCACCTTGGCGATGGCGGCTGCGTCCTTCGCGACCTCGTCCCAGGTCGTCGGCGGCTTGGTGGGGTCGAGACCGGCCTTGCGGAACAGGTCGGCGTTGATGAACAGCATCGGGGTGGAGAACACGTACGGGATGCCGTAGGTGGTGCCGTTGAGGTCGCCGAGCACCGCGGCCCGTGGCGCGTAGGGGTGCGGTCCGTCGGTGAGCAGCTTCTGCACCTCGGTCTTGCCCACGAGCTTGTCGAGCGGCTGCGCGCCGAGGTCGCTGGCGGCGTAACGGAGGTCGGCGAAGGTCAGCTGGCCGACATCGGGCGGGTTGCCCGCGACGACCTGGCGCTGCACGCTCTGCGCGATCTCGTTGGTACCCCCCTGCGGGGGCACGGCGTCGACGTGGATGTTGGGATGCTCGCGTTCGAACTGTGCGACCAGGTTTTTCGTGGTGTCACCGAAGATCCCGGCGCTGGAGAGGTTGTAGCTCTCCCAGCGGATGGAGACCTGCTGGTCGGGGGCGAGTTCGGGGATGACGGACGTGGCGCCGCCGGATCCCTGGTCGGTGGTCGTGGGGACGGTGGCGCAGCCGCCGAGGACGGCCGCGAGCGCGACCGCCAACGCGGGCATGATGCGGTTGCGGAACATGTGCTGGATCCCTTTCAGGGAACGAGAAGGGAGACCGGTTCGGGCTCCCAGGCCAGGCGGCGGCCGCTCTGCCGGCCGAAGAGGTGAACGTGCTCGGGAGGTACCGAGAGAGTCGTGCGGTCACCGGGTGCGAGCCCGACCGGGCGGGCGCCGCGGACGCTGACCCGCATGTCGCCGATCTCGCACTCCGCGATCTCCTCACTGCCGAGGTTTTCCACGATGTCGACCCGGACCCGCAGCGCCGGGCCCCGGTGATCCGCCGGGACCGGCACGAGGTGTTCGGGCCGCACGCCGAGCAGCACCTCACGCACTCCCGGAGCGGCGCCGCCCCGCAGCGGCAACGGGATCTCGACGCCGGGCGCCCGTGCCACGAGCCGCTCGTCGTCGGTGATGGCGAGTTCCGCGGGCAGCAGGTTCATCGCCGGCGCGCCCAGGAACCCGGCGACGAACGCCGTCGCGGGTTCGTCGTAGATATCGACCGGACTGCCGAACTGCTCGATGCGGCCCTGGTTGAGGACCGCGACCTTGGTGGCCATGGTCATCGCGTCGACCTGGTCGTGGGTGACGTAGACGAACGTGGTGTCCAGCCTGCGGTGCAGTGAGATGAGCCGGGTCCGGGTGCTCGCCCGCAACTTGGCGTCCAGATTGGACAGTGGCTCGTCCATCAGGAACGCCATCGGTTCGCGTACCATCGCGCGGCCCAGTGCCACGCGCTGCCGCTGGCCGCCGGAGAGCTCCTTCGGCCGCCGCCGCAGCAGGTGACCGAGATCGAGCAGCTCGGCCACCTCCCCGACGCGCCGCTGGATCTCCTGCTTGCCGGTCCTGCGAACACTGAGCCCGAAGCCGAGGTTCCGCTCGACCGTCAGGTGCGGGTAGAGGGCGTAGTTCTGGAACACCATCGCCAGATCCCGCTCGCGTGGCGGCAATCCGGTGACATCCCGGCCGTCGACCAGAATGCGCCCCTGCGACGGTGGGAGCAGCCCGGCGATCATGCGCAGCAGCGTTGTCTTGCCACAGCCACTCGGACCGAGCAGGACGAGAAAGTCGTTGCGTTCGGTGGCCAGCGATACACCGGCGACGGCGGTCGTGTCGCCGAAGCGGCGCACGACGCCGTCGAGTTCGATGGAAGCCATCAGACCGCGGACGTCAGGGCGGCGATCGCCTCGGCGACCGCCGGAACGTCGTCCGTGGTCAGCTGCGGCATTCCCGGGACCGTCCGGAACTCGGCGGTGACCTCGCCGCCGGCGACGGTGTACTCGACGTAGCCGAGTTCCTGGTGGCCGTCGGGCAGGTCGTCCTCGCCGGGCGCGAGGAAGGCCGTCGCGGGCGCCCACACCTCGATCGCGCGGTCGCGCTGCTTCAGGCGGTAGCGGTGCAGGTGCCCGCACCCGACCGCACGCAGCTCGATGCGCTCCAGCAGGCCCAGCAGCCTGTCCCGGGCCACCGGCCCGACGTCGACCTGGTGCTCCGCCGGCTCGTCGGTGACCGTCCACAATGGCTTGTGCAGGAACAGCAGCACCGGCCGCCCGGCGGGCAGGCCGGCGAACGTCTGCTCGATCCAGCGCCACTGGTCGGCCTCGCGCTGCAGGCCCGAGCTGAGCAGCTCGCTGTTGATCCCCAGCACGACGGCCTCGTCGGTGTCGTGGCGCCAGTGGTCCGGGCCGAACGCGGCCTCGTGCGCGGCGACCCGCTCGTCGGTCACGGTCAACCCCGCCCACGCGTTCACACCCGGCATGCCGACATCGTGGTTTCCAGGCACCACCAGCACCGGGGCCGCGATCAGGTCCAGCAGTTCGCGCGAGGTGGCGCGGTCGGCCGCGTCGTCGGGGTGGATGATCTGGATGTCGCCGGAGTGCACCACCAGGTCGGGGCGCACCTCCTCGTTGAGGTGCCGGGCCAGCAGCCGGAAGCCGGCCACGGTCGGCCCGCCGGCCGCGGTCAGGTGGGTGTCGGAAATCTGGACGATCTTCATGAGCGTCTCCCAGGGGATCAGTGGGTGAGTTCGGTACGGAGGTGATCGATCGCCTCGCCGGGCACGCCGTGCCCGACGAGATAGTCGCGGGCTCCGCCGTGCTCCGCGGCGAGCACGCGCAGCATCGCCGCCATGGACTCGGGACGGGCGCCGTGCATGGCCTTGTGTGCCGGTTCCGCGGCGCCCGACTGGGCGGGCAGACCGGCGAAGAACGCCGGCGTGAGGTAGGTGGACGTGAGGGCGTAGTCGGCCGCGACGACGTCGTCGGGCACTCCGATGGCGGACAGCACGAGCGCGATCACCACGCCCGTGCGGTCCTTGCCCGCCGCGCAGTGCACGAGCGCGGGCAAGGCGCCCGGCCGGGCCAGATCGGCGACGATCCCGGCCAGCTGCGGGCCGCGTTCGCGGACGATTGCCACGTAGAGCTCGCCCAGCGGGTCGGGCGTGCCCTCGGACATCGGGAACACCAGCGACCGGGGTTCCAGCGGCCGGCTGAGCACGGCCGGGACGAGGGCGTCGAGGCCGGTGGGCAGCACCGTGACCTCGGCGTCGTCGCGGAGGTCGATCACTGTCCGCAGGCCAAGGCGGCCGATGCCGGTGGCCGCGGTGAAGCGGGCGGCGTCGGAGCGGAAGAGGCGGCCCCACCGGGTCCGCGCACCACCCGCCACCGGGTAGTCACCGACGTCACGCAGGTTGTAGGTAGCGCCGACCTGAAGCCGGCGGAGCGGGGCTGATGTGGTCACGCACCTATTCATCTAGATGAAAGTGACCAGCGGCTCCACGAATGGGTGAACAGTCATCTACCGCCGGATGTCAAGCGTGCCAATCAGGCGGCGCACGCCGGAGCGAAACAGCGGCCGTAGACCATCGATGACACGCGAGATTTACGGCGCCTTCACGACACCGGAACGGGAGATCGCGAAGCCTTTTCCGGCGGTCGTGCAGGTGACGCCGGCGGTTTCCGACACACATTTGAAGGGGCCGACCGCCGTCGTGGCTCCGTAGGCCAGAACCGGCGTGTGCTCGCCCGGATCCCCTAGGCAACCCTCGCAGGTCTTGAACGACCCGTCAGTGGTCATCGTCACCGATCGTGCGGGTGTCCAGGTTTGGCAGTACACGGAATCGGGCAGAATCTGGCAGCTGATGTTCCTCGTCGGGGAATAGAACGTGCCGACATTCTCCGTCTGCCCGCTCGGCCCCTTGGCCGCGCCTGGGGTGGCGGTGAAGGTGAACTCGCAGGCCCAGCCCGTCTCCCCGCTCAGGTGGATGCCGCCGGACCGGCCGCTGCCGGTGAGGGTGCCGGAGGCGCCGATCGTGGCGGCGAGGTCGATGACCGCGGCCGTCCCGTTCGCCACGTGGACCCGCACGTTCTTTCCTTGCGTGGTGACCGTGCCGCTCGCCGGCTGGCCGCGCGTGTCCGAACCTTCCCAGAGGCCAGGGGTGATGGTCGCCTTGCCGCCCTGCACCAGCAGAGTCGCCCCGTCCATCGCGAACTCACCGCACACCGGGTCGGCGCTCAGCTGGTAGGTGCCGTCCGCGAGCCCAGCGGAGGCCGCCGCCGGGGCCGGGCTGCTGGTGGTTGGCGGCGTGGCGGAATTCGGGGTGGTAACGGTGCTGCCCGGAGACGTCGTGTCGATGCTGGGAACCGTGACGGCGTGCTCCGAATTCCCCGCGCTGCAGGCGGCAAGAAGAACCGCGCAAATGATGGCGACGAAACCGTTGCGACGCAGACGATGACCATTCATGACGTGCCTCTCTCGGCATGACCGTACCTCCCGATGACGTGGTGTCACAAGAACTGATTTCGTTGCGCCGGTATTCATGGTGGAGAATTGCTCACCGGCCCGGCATGAGCGAATTACCTATCCCGGAAAACGCTATTCGGTGAGCGTGATTCGCTCCTCGAGCGGTTCGAGAATCACGAGCTTGCTGTTCGGCAGCCCGGACGTCCTGGGGTTAGGAAAGCGTGACCGTCAGCACGATAACGGCACGGCCCTGTCGCGCGACTTCACAAGGTGCGAACGAAAGTCTGGTGCGCGCTGCTGGGAGCGGCGCTGATTTGCGCGTCGGCGGCGTGTGGCTCCGCGCCCGAGACCGTGCCGGCCCAGCAGCCGTCGGTCCCCCAGACGGCGACGCTGTCTCCGGCCTCCCAGCCCCCGCCAACGACCTCAGAAGCTCCACCGCCGCCGTCGAGCACCACACCGGTGGCCCCACCCACACGGGCCTCGACCAAGATGTCGAAACCGACCACGACGCAGCGTCGGACCACTGTGGACAACCGTGCGGGATGTGGGCTGCGAGCTGTCAGTGCCGGCAAGTTCAACCCGCAATGCGCTGAGTACCAGGGATACCTCGATCCTGGCACCGCCGCGGGCAGAGGACCAACCTCGGGCGAGCTTCAACAACAGTGGGGCTGTCAGCAGGGCTACATACCAAAGA
>DASZUO010000026.1:0-2664 GCA_035547575.1 Amycolatopsis sp.
GTCGCCGAAGGCATCGAAGAGCGCGCGATCGCGGACGACCTGGTGCGGCTGGGGTGTCGACGAGGGCAGGGCAGCCTACTCGGGGCGCCGGTACCCGCGGTCGAACTCGAGCGGATGCTCGGCGGCGATCTGCGGAACGAAACCTGAACTCGGTGTCCGCAATCCGTTGAGTCGCACCCAAACTCACGCTAGTCTCACCGTGGTCGCGCAGCGCGCGATCGGGATGGGACAGGTTGCCGATGGCCTCGCCGCCGGCAACTCAATCGGGGGAACGGCTGTGATCGGGTTACGCCCGAGCACGGCAATCGGGGGATCATGTACGCGGGTCACGCTCGCGTTGAACGCGCTGGTGATGCCAGCACGCTCGACGCTGCCATCTTGTCGGGTCGAGACCGTCGGCCGCTTCGTCTCGCACCCGCCGCTTCCAGGCATCGCCAGCCGGCGGTCGCGCGACAACCGCGTAGCCGGCCACCCGCGCTGCTGTGGCTGGCCGACGTGCTGGCCGCGCTCGCGGCGCTCGGTGTCACCCTCCTTGCGAGCAGCGTCCTTGAACCACGGGTCGGCACGGCCGAGATCGTCTTTCTCGCCCTCTTGCCGCTCGGCTGGGTGTGCGTGCTTGCCGCGAACTGCGCGTACGACCGCCGCTTCCGGACCCGCTGGTTGACCGAAGTGGAACGGATCGCGCGATCGTTCGTCCAGCTCGCCGCGATCGCGATCGCTGCCTGCTACTTCGGTGGCCAGGGCGTCAATCGTCTGGTCGTGTTGGTCGCGCTCACCGCATTGGCGGTCGCGGATCTGCTCGCGCGCGCGGTGGCTCGCGTCTGGCGCCGGGCAGGGCACGACGACGGACGGCTGCCGGTGCTCGCCATCGGCAGCGACGACGCGGTTGCCGGCATCGCGCGGGCGTTGCAGGCCGACCGGCACGCCGGGCTGAAGATCGTCGGGTTCTGTGCGACTACGACAACTGCCGCCGCGGGTCGGTCTCGCGATCTCGCATCCGTGCCGCTCGTCGGCGACCTCGATTCCGTTGCGAGTGCCGCGGCCGCCGCGGGCGCGGCCGCGGTGCTCGTCTGTTCGGCCGACGTCGAAGCCGAGCAACTCCGCGACATCTCGTGGCAGCTCGAGAACGCCGGGATCCACGTCATCGTGGCGCCCGAGATGCCGGCCTTCGCCGCGCACCGCGTTCACCTGGACATCGCAGGCGACCGGTGCCTCGTGCACGTTGACACGGCGCGGTTCACCGGAACGCGGTACGTCATCAAGTCCGTCTTCGACCGGGTGGCCGCCGCCGCGCTGCTGGTGCTGGTGCTGCCCGCGCTGGTGACGATCGCGGCGCTGGTGAAGCTGACCAGCAGCGGCCCGGTGTTCTTCGTCCAGACGCGCGTCGGCCGCGACGGCCGGCTGTTCCGCATGGCCAAGTTCCGCTCGATGCACGTCGGCGCGGATCAACGGGTCGCCGACCTCGTCGAACTCAACGACGTCGGGGACGGGCTGCTGTTCAAGATCCGCGCGGACCCGAGAGTCACGCGGATCGGTCGCGTGCTCCGCCGCTACTCACTCGACGAGCTGCCGCAGTTGTTCAACGTGCTGACCGGGTCGATGTCGATGGTCGGGCCGCGGCCGCCGCTGCCGGAGGAGGTGCTCAGGTACGCCGACCGCGTGCATCGGCGCCTGCTTGTCAAGCCGGGCATCACCGGACCCTGGCAGGTGAGCGGACGTAGTGACCTGCCGTGGGACGAGTCCGTCCGCCTCGATCTCAACTACGTCGAGAACTGGTCGTTGATCTCGGACATCGTGCTCCTCGTGCGCACTGCGCGCGCGGTGATGTGCAAGGAGGGTGCCTATTGATTTCGAATGAGCACCTGACGGCCCGTCGTCGGTGGTACCCGACGACGAATCAGCGCCAGTCGAACTTCATGCCCAGAAGGTCGGCCAAGCGATCATTGTGTGGGCGAAAGTGGTGCGCAAGCTCGGCAGCTATGTCGTCATCCAGCTCGTGACCCGGAGCGGCATTCCGTATATCGCGGCTCGCTCCGGAGAACGGTGCCAGTCCGAGGAATTTTGCGGCCTCATTCACGCATGCCGCCGGGTCGCGGTAGTAGCTCTCGCTGGGAATCACGAGAAGTCGCTCCCGCGGATAAAATCTTAGCCATTCCTCTAGCGCAGTGTCGTACTCGCTCTGATGCACGTAGGACTGCTGCTCGTGTGCGTAGCTGGAGAACGTCGGATCCGTGCGCAACCGCTCGGCATCCGCGCCGATGCGGGCGTCCTCCGCGGCGAGTGCGGCGGCGAAGTCCAGGTCCTCGAGCCCGCTGCGGCGGCGCTCCTTCCAGTGGCTGAACGTGCGCAGCACCGGGTCACGGAGCACCGCGATCAGCTTTACGTCGGGCAGTAAACGCGATGCACGCTCCGCGGCGGCCGGGTGATAGAGGTAGTAGGGCGACGCCTCGCCGGTGATGACGGCGGCGCCGGCCCTGCGCTGCTGGCCGTGGCGGGCGAGGTTGCTGGGCAGGTAGGAGCGGTACCACCGTTCGCCGCGCCAGTAGTGCTGGTCGAAGTAGTGGATCCCCTTGGTCTCGCGCTGCTTGGGAAGATGATCTGGCCGCGGAAACAGCGGCGCGATTTGCGGATGCTGCAGAAGGTCGTAGTAGAAGGCCGTGCTCC
>DASZUO010000027.1:0-22161 GCA_035547575.1 Amycolatopsis sp.
GGCCGGGGCTCGAACTTCGGGATCAACGGCTCCACCAACTCCCACAGCTCATCCGGCACCAACCGCAACGACAACGCATCACTCACAACCCAAGATCATCGCCGATCACCGACAGATCACCACGTAAGACACGCCCTAAGGGGCCTAACCCGAATCTTCGAGCAGTCCCTGCTCGCGGGCGACATCGACGGCCTCCCGGCGGCGGGACACGCCCAGCTTGCCGTACAAGGTGCGGGCATGCGTTTTCACGGTGTTCGGCGAGACGGTCAGATCTTCGGCGATCTCCTCGAACGACCGCTGCGTCGGCAGCAGCCGCAGCACATCGCGTTCGCGTGTGGTCAGAATTGCCGGGTCCGGCGGCACATCCAGGCGGTCACGCACCGCGACGATCTCGCGCGCGAAGTCCTCGATGGGACCGAACCGGCCGAGCCCCGCGGCGAGCGCCTCGACCACGGCGGGCGCACCGAACACGAGCGGGTACCGCACGTTCTGCGGCGCGGCCAGCGTCAGCGCCCGGCTCACCGCCCGGTGCGCGCGGTCGGGCTCCCCCTCGTGCGCGGCGATCTCGACCTCGGCGAGCGCGGCCCAGATCCCCGACCACGGCAGGGTCATCGCCGTCGCGTCGCCGGGCAACGCGCGCAGGGTGGCCGCCGCCGCGGCGTGATGACCGAGGGCGAGCTGGCCGCGGACGCGCATGAGGGTGATCTCGCCGCTGCCGGGCAGTTCCGTCTCGCACCACCGCACCGTCTCGGCCGCCACGTCGGTCCAGCCCAGCGCGGTCGCGGCGCGGTGCGCGAGAAAGGCAGACAGCGCGACCTGGGACGGCGGCAGCCTCGTCGGTCCGGCCTGCGCACGGGCCGCGAGGATGCGCCGTGCGCCCGCTCCCCGAGCCCCCTGGTCGAACTCGGCCGTCCCGCGCAGCACGCCGGCGAACAGCCGCGCGGCCTGCCCGGTGTCCGGTGGCGCGACCTCGAGAATGCTTTCCGCCAGCCCGGCCTGGTGCTCGCACTGTGCCGGGTCGGCACGGACCAGCGCGCCGAATGCCAGCAGGGCGTGGGCACCGGCCGCCTCGATGCCGGTGTCCCAGCCCCGTTCGGTGTTCTCCGCGACCGCCTCGGCGGCCAGCCGCGTCATGTCCTGGAAGGCGCCCTCCGCGGCGGACAGCCCGCTCAACAGCATGAGGCACTGCGTCGCCACGTAGCCCTGGCCGGCGGCCCGTGCGCGCTCGAGCGCGGCGCTGATCCGCTCGACGGCGCTCGCGTTCTCGCCGGCCACGAACGCGGCCGCCCCGAGCTGGAGCAGCACCGGCGGGTCGAGCCGGCGGGAGCGGCCCGTCTCCTCGCCGAGCGTCTCCGTCGTGCGGACCATGTCGTCGATGTCGCCGGTCACCTGGGCGAGCCGGGCGCGCGTCAGGCGCAGCAGCGTCTCCAGATCGGGCGCCGGACGGGCCGGCCACGCGCCCTCGGCCATGGACAGCTCGATCTCGGCGGCTCTCGGTTCGCCGTCGACGAGGTGCAGGCAGGCCGAGATCAGCGCGAGCAGGCTGTCGTTCACCAGCCGTTCCGGCCGCAGCACACCCATCGCACGGTGCAGCACGCCGTGCTCCCCGGCGAGCAGGCCGTCGACCGCATGCCGGCGCAGCAGCGCCACGGTCTGCCGCTCGTCGCGGGCGGCCGACGCGTGGTCCAGCGCCCGCAGCGGTTCGCCGTGCGCCGCGAACCAGTCCGCGGCCAGCGCCTCCAGCTCCGCGGCGAGCGCGGGCTCACGGGTGTGCAGGTCGAGCAGCACATGGGCCCGTAGCAGGGCGTGCATCCGGTACCAATCGCCCCGGCCACCGACCTTGACCGCGAGCGATGCCCGCTGCTCCAGTTCGGCGAGCATCGCCCCTGCGTCGGGACGGCCCGACAGGGCTCCCGCCAGGTCCGCGCTGACCTCGCCGCAGATGCTGATGGCGCGGACGAACCTGCGGGTGTCCTCGGGCATCCGGGCCAGCACCTCGCCGAGCAGGAACTCCCCCATCGCCTGGTCGTTGCGCGCGAAGTCGGTCAGGAAGCCGCCGGGGTCGGTGGTGGTGGACAGCGACATCCCGGCCAGCCGCAGGCCCGCGGCCCAGCCCTCGGTGCGCGCCACCAGCTCACGGACCTGGTCGCCGGAGAGCGCCAGTCCCATCTCGGTGAGCATCTGCCGCGCCTCGTCCTCGGAGAACAGCAGATCCCGCGCCCGGACCTCGGTGAGCCAGTCGTCCAGCCGCAGCCGGGCCAGCGGCAGTCCGGGGTCGCGGCGCGTCGAGAGCACCAGGCGCAGCATGGGCGGCTGGTGCCGCAACAACTCGAGCAGTCCCGCGATCGGCTCGGGGCTCGTGATCTCGTGCAGATCGTCGAGGACCAGCCACAGCGGCACGGGCAGCCGGCCGAGCCCGTCGACGACCTGGCCGATGAACTCCGGCCGCGAGCTGGGGTCGGCGGGCACGGCCAGCCCCTGCAACCCGTTGTCGGCGGCGACGCGGGCGCAGAGCGCGTCGAGAATGGCGGACCAGAATCGCCGGTCGCTGTTGTCGTCCGGATCCAGCGACACCCACGCCACGGAGTCCTCGCCGCGCCTGCGGGCCCACTGGGCGAGCAGCAGGGTCTTGCCCGAACCCGCGGGCGCGCAGACGAGGGCGACGGGGGCACCGGGGTGGGAGTCCAACGTGGCGAGGAGGCGCTGCCTGGACACCAGGCCGGGCGGGGGTTCCGGCACCGCGATCTTCAGCCTCGGAACCAGGCTCCGTCTTGCTCGTGCACTTCGGCCCACAGGCAGCCCTCCCCACCACACCCCGTTCTACCTTCCCATCCGCATGTCCGGTTGCCAACTGCATGTCCGGCGGTTCATCCGCGACGGGTGAGGATTACGGCCCCCGACGGGCGCACGGTGAGGCATCGCCAACGCCGATCCGGGAGATGAAGCATGACCGAGCAAACGCCCCCTGGCGCCGGGACAACCACCGGTATCCGGCCCACTGCCCCGCCCCGCGAACGCGCCGGACCCACGTCGGGCACCGGCTGGGTCGTGTTCGCCAGCGTCATCATGGTCATGGTCGGCTTGTTCAACGTGATCTTCGGCCTGGTGGCCCTGTTCCGCGACGACTACTACCTCGCGGTGCCGGGCGGCCTGCTGCTGTTCGACCTGACGGCGTGGGGCTGGGTTCACCTGATCGTGGGTGCCGTGGCGGTCGCCGCGGGCCTGGCGCTCCTCAGCGGCGCCACCTGGGCACGCGTGGCCGCGGTGCTGCTCGCCGGCATCAACGCGCTGGCCCAGCTCACGTTCCTGGCCGCCTATCCCACCTGGTCGTTGATCGCGATCGCGCTCGACGTGGTCGTCATCTGGGCGGTGCTGGTGCACGGCCGGGAGATCCGCGACATGACCTGAGGTCGTCATCCCCACCGCACGGCGGCCGGGACAGGCTTCATCCGGTGCGCACGCACCGGAACCCGATGTCGCCGGCCGTGCTGTCCACGGTGCGCGCGCCGCGGGCCGCGACGTGGTCGCGGAAGCAGGACGACTCGTGGCACAGGTACGACCCGCCACGGATCACCCGGTGGCTGCCCGACGGCGGGCCCTGCGGGTCGTCGATCTCGCTCGTGGCGTAGGCGTAGGGGCTGAACCAGTCCGAGCACCACTCCCACACGTTGCCCGTCATGTTGTACAGCCCGAACCCGTTGGGCTCGTAGGTGTCCACCGGCGCGGTGCCGAGCCAGCCGTCGAGCCCGTCGTTGCGCCGCGGGAACTCGCCCTGCCAGACGTTCATCCGGTGGCGCCCGCCGGGCTCCCGCCGGTCTCCCCACGGGTACCGCCTGCCCTCGAGCCCACCACGGGCCGCGTACTCCCACTCGGCCTCGGTCGGCAGCCGGCACGACGCCCAGCGGCAGTACGCCCGGGCGTCGCGCCAGCTCACGTGCACGACGGGATGGTTCCGACGGTAGTCCACAGTGGACCCCTGCCCCTCCGGGTACCGCCAGTGCGCGCCGTACACCTGCCGCCACCACGGCGCCCCCTGCACGGCGCGGGTGAGCGGGCTGTCGTCGGGCAGGAACCCGGCGAACACGAACGACCAGCCGCAACGCTCGGCCTCGGTCAGGTACCCGGTGTCGGACACGAACTCCGCGAACTTCTCGATGGTCACGGCGTGCCTGCTGATGGCGAACGGGCTCAGCCGCACACGGTGCGCCGGGCCCTCGCCGTCGTAGGGACTGCCCTCCCCGCTGTCGGTGCCCATCACGAACTCGCCGCCATCCAGCCGGACCCACTCGTCGTCGTCCGGTGGCCGTCGTGCCTCCGGTACGGAAGCCGGCCCCCGACCCGGCTCCCGTACCGGCCCCGGCGCCCCGCCGCCGGAGGTCTGCGTCTTTCCCCGGTCCCGCACCCCGACGCGGAAAAGCTTGTGCGTCACCCGTCAGTCCCCTCTCAGGCGAACGTCTCGCGCAGCGAGATCGTCGCGATCAGCTTCGCCGAGCGGGGCCGCCACCGCCTCGCCTGTGCGGGGTGAACCCCCTCTACTGTGGACCGCGGTCGGTGACGTGCGCCGACGACGCCATGAAAAACTTCTCCCACCACTGTCGATCCGGGCCCGCGCCGTTCGTATAGCCGGTGACAGCCCACCACGACAGAAGGAGATTCCGATGAAGCAGTACCTGCTCAGCATCTACCAGCCCGACGGCCCGACCCCGCCGCCCGAGGTGCTCGACCCCGTGATGCGGCGGCTCGAGGCCTTCCGGCAGGAAGCCCGCGACGCCGGGGCCTGGGTGTTCACCGCCGGCCTGCACGACCCAGGCACGGCGACGGTGCTGCGCGTCAAGGGCGACGACGTGCTGGTCACCGACGGCCCGTTCACCGAGGGCAAGGAGCATCTCGGCGGCTTCACCGTCATCCGCGCGGCCGACCTGGACGAGGCGCTGGACTGGGGCCGCAAGCTCGCGAAGGCCATCGGGCTGCTGCCGATCGAGGTGCGCCCGATGCGCGCCGAGGACAGCGGCGAAGGACCGGCCGGGAGCTGATGCCCGGCGAGATCGAGCGCGTGTTCCGCGCGGAGTACGGCCGCGCGGTCTCGGTGCTGGTGCGCGTCTTCGGCGACATCGACCTCGCCGAGGAGGCGGTGCAGGACGCGTTCACCGAGGCCGTGCGGCGGTGGCCGGACACCGGCGTGCCGCCCAGCCCCGCGGGCTGGATCATCACCACCGCCCGGAACCGGACTGTCGACCGGCTGCGGCGGGAAGCGACCCGCGACGCGCGGCACGCCGAAGCCGCGCTGATCTACGACAGTGCCGAGCCGGCGCAGGAGGGTCCCGTGCGCGACGAGCGGCTGCGCCTCATCTTCACCTGCTGCCACCCGGCGCTGGCCGGGCAGGCGCAGGTCGCGCTGACCTTGCGCCTGCTCGGCGGGCTGACCACCGCCGAGATCGCCCACGCCTTCCTGGTGCCGGAGCCGACGATGGCGCAGCGCCTGGTGCGGGCCAAGACCAAGATCCGCGACGCGGGCATCCCCTATCGCGTGCCCCGCGACGCCGATCTCCCGGAGCGGCTGCGGACCGTGCTCGCGGTCGTGTACCTGATCTTCAACGAGGGCTACACGGCAAGCTCCGGCGACGCACTCGTGCGCGCGGCCCTGTGCGCCGAGGCGGTCCGGCTCGGGCGGCTCCTGGCCGGACTGATGCCCGATGAGCCGGAGGTGCTGGGCCTGCTCGCGCTCATGCTGCTGGTCGACTCGCGCCGCGCCGCCCGCACCGGCCCGGACGGCGAGCTGGTGCGGCTCGCCGACCAGGACCGCGGCCGGTGGGACCAGGAGCTGGTCGCGGAAGGACAGGCACTGGTCCGGCGCTGCCTGCGCCGCGGCCGGCCGGGCCCGTACCAGATCCAGGCCGCGATCAACGCCGTGCACAGCGACGCCCCCGTCGCGGCGGCCACCGACTGGGGACAGATCGTGCAGCTCTACGACCAGCTACTCGCGCTCACCCCGAGCCCGGTTGTGGCGCTGCACCGGGCGGTCGCGGTCGCCGAGGTCGAGGGACCGGGTCCCGCCCTCGCGTTGGTCGACGATCTCGCCCTCGACCGCCACCACCTCTTCCACGCCGTCCGCGCCGACCTGCTCCGGCGCCTCGGCCGGGAGGACGAGGCCGCCCGCGCGTACGAGGCCGCGATCGCGCGCACTCAGAACGCGGCCGAGCGTGCGTTCCTGCGGCGCCAGGCCGGGACCTGACGCCCGCCTGGTATGTGTTGGGAGTGCGCGCGATCTCCCGGTGGCTGGTCTTCGTGGGCGTCCTGGTGCTGGTCGCGGGCGTCACGCTGTGGGTCGTGCTCGCCAACCGCAAGCCACCGCCGCCGTCCTGCACCGCGAGCGGATATCAGCTGTCGCCGCAGCAGGCGCAGAACGCCGCGACCATCGCGGCGGTCGGCGACCGGCTCGGCATGCCCGACCACGCCGTGACGGTCGCGCTCGCGACCGCGCTGCAGGAGTCCAAGCTGGTGAACCTCACCGGTGGCGACCGCGATTCGGCGGGCTTGTTCCAGCAGCGGCCCAGCCAGGGCTGGGGCACCTACGAGCAGGTGACCGACCCGGTCCACGCGGCGACGGCGTTCTACCAGCGGCTGCGGGCCCAGCCGAACTGGACCGAGCTGAGCGTCACAGAGGCCGCGCAGCTGGTGCAGCGTTCGGCCGCGCCGGACGCCTACGCGCAGTGGGAGCCGGAGGCGCGAGCCTTCGCGGGCGCGCTCACCGGGCAGACACCCGGCGCGCTGGCCTGCGGCGACCTCGTGTTCGGCACCACCACGGCGGATCTCGTCAACACGGCAGGCGCCGAACTGGGCACGGCGGTGCTGAGCGGGCGGCACGACGTGGCCCGTGGCTGGGCGATGGCGTCGTGGCTCGTCGCGAACGCCGTCCGGTTCGGCGTCGACCAGGTGACCTTCGACGGCCGGACGTGGACCGCCGCGTCCGGCGCCTGGGCGGCGACAGGTCCGGCGGACGGGATACTGAGCCTGCACCGCCGGACGCCGTGAAGGACCCGCTCACGGCAGGCGGTGACGCGGCGTCGTGGTCTCCGTCGTACTGGCGCAGTCCTGCAGGTCGCACGTCGGGTTCGTCGTCGGGGTGCGGTGCGGCCGGGTGAACGACGGGAACGTGAACGGCGGCCGCTGCGGGAACGTGAAGCTCGGCTCCGCGGTCGCCGGCGGCGCCTCCGTCGTCGTGGGCGGCGGGGCTTCGGTCGTCGACGGAGGTGGCGGCGCCGGCAGTGCCGGGAACTGCTGCACCGGCTTGCCGTTGAGGTAGGCGTCCATATAGGACTGCCAGATGTAGCCGGGCTCCTCGCGCCCGTACACGTCGTAGCCGCGTTCCTTGCCCTTGCCGTTGTGGTAGTTGCCGTAGATCGGCGCGGGCTGTTTCTTGTTGCCGAACCACACCGCCGTCACGACCTGCGGCGTGAAACCCACCATCCACGCCTCCGAGTTGTGCCCGGTGTTCTGGTATTGGGCGGTTCCGGTCTTCGACGCGACGGGACGCCCATCGGCGAGCGCGAGTCCGGACGAGGACGCCACATCGGTCATCGACTGCGTCACGGTGGTCGCGATACCGGCGTCGAAGGCCTGCTTGGGCGGGGTCGTGAAGCGGTAGATGTCGTTGCCGGCGTTGTCGGTCACCTTCGCGACGAGATGCAGCGGCACGTACTGGCCGGTCGCGGCGAAGGTGGCGTAGCCCTGCGCCTGGTCGATCGGCCGCACCGGGTACTGGCCGATCGCGATGCCCAGTTCCGTGGTGCCGGTGCCATCGCCGGTCGACGGGTCGTCGTTCTGCAGCGAGTCGAAACTGCCGCCCAGCGACGTCGTGATGCGCCGCGGAATGCCCGCGTCCCAGGCCGCCTGCCGCACGTTGCTCACGCCGGCCTGGTAGCCCATCTGGTAGAAGACCGTGTTGACCGACTGGGTCATCGCGTCCTTCACGCTGATCTGCGGCGCACCCTCGCCGTCGGAGTTGTGCACCACCTGTCCGGCGATGGTCTGGTTGTCGCTGCCGTCGTAGACCGTGTCGAGGTTGATCTCCTCCGGCTGCGTGCGCAGCCCCGCCGCCAGCACGTAGGGCTTGAACGACGAGCCGGGTTGCTGTGGCGTGGTCGCCAGGTCGTAGGAGGTCGAGCCGTCGCCGCCGTAGTAGGCGATGATCTCGCCGCTCGCGGGGTTCGCCGACACCAGCGCGCTGCCCTCGTCCGGATACTCCGAATCCGCGGCCATCACCTTCGCGACGGCCTGCTCGGCCTGCTGCTGGGCGGGGGGCTGGATCGTCGTGTAGACCTTCGCGCCGCGTTCGGTCAGGTCCTGTTCGGAGAACCCGTCGGCGGCCAGTTCCGCGAACGCCTCCGACACGATGAACTGCCGGTCCGCCAGCCCCGAGCCGCCATTCTTCGCCGCGTCCGACACGGGGGCCGGGAACCGCGCCGCGTCGTAGGCGGCCTGGGTGATCCAGTGGTTGGCCAGCAACCGTCCCATCACGTAGGTGAAGCGGCGGTGCTGGTAGTCGGCGTTGTCGGCCTGGCCCGGCGACTGCACGAGACCGGCCAGCAACGCGGCCTGCTCGGTGGTCAGCTGCCCGACGTCGGTGTTGTAGTACGCGCGTGCCGCGGCCTGCACACCGTAAGCACCGCGTCCGAAGTAGACGGTGTTGAGGTACGCGGTGAGAATGTCCTCTTTGGAATAGGTCCGGGTCATCTTGTAGGACTGGACCATTTCGGTCCACTTGCGCGTGAACGTCGGATCGTCGTTGCCGGTGGCCTTCTTGACGTACTCCTGCCCGATCGTGGACCCGCCGCCCGTGCCCCCGGTGGCCCGGTTCCACACCGTGCGCAGGATGGCCTTGAGGTCGAAGCCCGAGTTCGTCATGAACGTCTCGTCCTCGGCGGCGATCTGCGCGTTCTTCATCGCCGCCGGGATGTCATTCCACGTCACGACCTGGTGACTGCCCGCGGTCGACCTGGTGTACAGCGTGGATCCGTCGGCGTAGTACAGCGACACCGGCTGGTTCAGGCTGGCCGCGAGCGAGTTCGGGTCGGGCACGTCGACCGTGAAGTAGGTGACGACGAACGCCACGACCGGACCCACGATCGCCAGGCCCACCAGCCAGTACAGGGTGCGGCGCACACGGCGCCAGATTCGTCTCCGGCGACGGCGCCGCTCGCCGCTGTCGGAACTGCCGGCAGTATGGTCCTCGTCCACGGCGACACTGTATAGCCGACACTAAGCGTGCTTCGCCGACGCCGCCTTTTCCAGCCCGAGAAGGCCAATCGCCTGTTCGCGCATTTCGACTTTCCGGATCTTTCCGGTCACCGTCATCGGGAACTCTTCCACAATGTGCACATATCGCGGGATCTTGTAGTGGGCGAGCTTCCCGGTGCAGAACTCCCGCAGCGTCTGCGCGGTCAGCGGCGTGGCGCCCTCCCGCATGCGGATCCACGCCATCAGTTCCTCGCCGTAACGCTCGTCCGGCACGCCGATGACCTGCGCGTCCAGGATGTCCGGGTGCGTGTAGAGGAACTCCTCGATCTCACGCGGGTACACGTTCTCGCCGCCGCGGATCACCATGTCCTTGATGCGGCCCGTGATGTTGAGGTAACCCTCGTCGTCCATCATGGCCAGGTCGCCGGTGTGCATCCAGCGCGCCTTGTCGATCGCCCCCGCCGTTTTGTCCGGCTGCTCCCAGTAGCCGAGCATGACCGAGTAGCCGCGCGTGCACAGTTCGCCCGGCTCGCCACGCGGCACCGTCAGCCCGGTCTCCGGGTCCACGACCTTGACCTCGAGGTGCGGCCCGACCCGGCCGACCGTCGACACGCGGCGCTCGATGCTGTCGTCGGAACGGGTCTGGGTGGACACCGGCGACGTCTCGGTCATGCCGTAGCAGATCGACACCTCCGCCATGCCCATCCGCTCGATGACCTGCTTCATCACCTCGACCGGGCACGGCGAGCCCGCCATGATCCCGGTGCGCAGCGACGACAGGTCGTAGGAGCCGAAGTCGTGTTCGGCGAGTTCGGCGATGAACATCGTCGGCACGCCGTAGAGCGAGGTGCACCGTTCCTCCGCGACGGCCGCGAGGGTGGCCTTGGGTTCGAACGCCGGCGCCGGGATCACCATGCAGGCGCCGTGGCTGGTGGCGGCGAGGTTGCCCATGACCATGCCGAAGCAGTGGTAGAACGGCACCGGGATGCAGATCTTGTCCTGCTCGGTGTAGTGGCACAGTTCGCCGACGAAGAACCCGTTGTTGAGGATGTTGTGGTGCGACAGGGTGGCGCCCTTCGGGAAGCCCGTGGTGCCCGACGTGTACTGGATGTTGATCGGGTCGTCGGCGGACGTCCGGATCCCCGCCAGCGGCGCCGGGTCGGCGGCGCGGCCGGTCTCCAGCAGCGAGGTCCACGCCTCGCTGCCGAGCAGGACGACCTCGCGCAGGGCCGCGCAGCGCGGCCGGACCTCCTCGATCATCGCCGCGTAGTCCGAGGTCCTGAACTTCTCCGCGGCCACCAGGAGGCTGATGCCGGCCTGGTTGAGCACGAACTCCAGTTCGTGCGACCGGTAGGCCGGGTTGATGTTGACCAGGATCGCGCCGAGCTTGGCCGTCGCGTACTGGGTCATCGTCCACTCGGCGCAGTTCGGCGCCCAGATGCCCACCCGATCGCCCTTGCGCACTCCCTCGGCGTGCAACCCCAGCGCGAGCGCGGTGACGTCCGCGGCCAGTTCCCGGTAGGTCCAGCGACGGCCGACGCCGCGGTCCACGAGCGCGGTGCGATCGCCGAAGGCCTGCACGGTCCGATCGAAGTTGTCCCCGATCGTGTCGCCCAGCAGCGGGGTATCGGAAATGCCCGAGGAGTAACTCGGCACAGTGGCTATGGGGCTCATCGTCGAGGCACCTCCTTGTGTCCGGGTGTCCTCGATCACAGTACCTCGCGAACCGGGAGCCGCACGGCTGCGGCTTGTGGCCGGTTCACGTGCCGAGCAGGATGCGCTCCCCCGAACGGACGAGCCGGACCGGCCCGGTGAATTCCGACGCGGCGTCGTCGTGCAGGTGGCGCAGCCAATGCCGCTCGGTGCAAGCGAAGTGGGTCAGCGCGAGCTCCCGGACCCCGGCCCGCGCGGCGATGCGCCCGGCGTCGCCACCGGAGAGGTGCCCGTGGCCGGTGCGGTCGGTCTGGCTCAGCGACGCCTCGGCGAGCAGGAGATCCGCCTCGGCGGCCAGCTTGACGGCGGCGTCGGTCATCCCCGTGTCACCGGTATAGGCCAGCGTCACTCCCGCGGCCTCGACGCGGATCCCGCAGTTCGGCAGGACATGCCGCAGTTCGTGCAGCCCGATCGTGGTCTCGCCGACCTCGAAGCGATCGCCCGGCTGGTACTCGCGGACGTCGAAGGCGACCTCGAAAGCCTTGTCCAGCATCGGCATCGTGGTCACCGGGAACAGCCCCGCCCAGCGGGCGAACAACTCGCGCGCGCCCGCGGGCACGAACAGCGGCACCCGCCGCACCTCGCCCAGCCTCGCCGCGGGTCCGCCGGGGAACTCGATCGCGGCCGAGAGCAGCGCCTTGCCGATCGGCAGCAGGTCGTAGCAGTGGTCGGCGTGCAGGTGGCTGATGACCACCGCGTCCAGTTCGGTCGCGTCCGTGACGGCGGACAGCGCGGTCGCGATGCCGGGTCCGCAGTCCAGGAGCAGCCGCGCCGACGCGGTTTCCACGAGATAGCCGGAGCTCGCTTGGCCGTCGGCCGGCATCCCGGACCGACAACCGAGAACGGTGAGCTGCATACGTGCCTTCCGATCTGCCGTTGGTTCTTTCCCGCGCGCCCGGCGACCGGTGCCCGCGCTGGCTTCCTGGCAGCATGACCGGCCCCGCGCGCCCGCGCACGCGCCTGCGCGCAAGATCGAACGATCCATTGGTCGCGCCTATCGCTCAGGTTCAGACGTCGAGCACCAGCCTCGGCGTCTTCGCACGGGAGACGCAGATCATCATGGACTTGCCTGCCTCCCGTTCCTGCTCCGACAGGACCGAGTCGCGGTGCTCGACCTCGCCCTCCACGATGGTGGTCTCGCAGGTGCCGCACGTGCCCTCGCGGCACGAGGACGGCATCGGCACCCCGGCCGCGTCGAGCGCATCCAAAATGGACTCCCCGGCACCGACGCGCACGGTCTGCCCGGACGCCGACGCCAGCACCTCGAACTCGCGCGCGGGCCCGGCTTCCCCGATTTCGCGTGGATGGAACCGCTCGACGCGCAGCCGGCCCGGCTGGCACAGCCGTTCGGCGGCGGCCAGCAGCGGTTCGGGACCGCAGCAGTACACCGGGCCGTCGCTCGCGGCGAAGATCTCGGCGAGCGGCAGCAGGCCGTGCTCGTCCTCGGGCAGCACCCGCACCCGGTCGCCGTAGCGGCCCAGCTCGTCGAGGAAGGCCATCCGGGAGCGGTTCCTGCCGCCGTAGAACAACGTCCAGTCGCGTGCTCTCGCCAGCATCGGCAGCAACGGCGTGATCCCGATCCCGCCCGCGACGAAAACGTGCCTTTCCGCGGGAATCAAGGGAAAATTGTTCCGCGGTTCACTCACACGCAAGGCTCCGCCCACGGAAACGTGGTCGTGCAGATAGCGTGAACCGCCACGACCGGGCTCCTCGCGGAGCACGGCGATCCGCCAGTGGTGGGGGTCCCCTGGGTCGCCACACAGCGAGTACTGGCGGATCAGGCCCGGCCGGACCTCCACGTCGATGTGCGCGCCGGGCTCCCATCCCGGCAGGTCCCCGCCGCCGAGCACGAACGACACCACACCCTCGGCCTCCACGGTCCTCGACACGACCCGCACTGTGCGCATGGTTCCAGCGTCACGATTCCCGGCCGGGTGAACGCGCGCGCTCCCGCATTCGATTTGCGCGATTGTTTTTCGCAATGACGTGGATGCGCGCGCGGGGTGCGCCAGAGACTGGCACCATGCGGGAACTCGCCGAACGTACCCACCGCTTCATCACCGAGCACATCATCCCGATCGAGCACGAGGTCATCGTCGACGGCCGGCCGATGGACGACGCGCTGCGACTCGAGATGAACAAGGCGGCGAAGGAGGCCGGCGTGTTCGGCCCGCTCTCGCCGGTCGAGTACGGGGGGCTCGCGCTCGACACCCGGTCGCAGGCCCCGGTGCTGGAAGCCGCGGGCACCAGCATCATCGGGCCGCTCGCCCTCAACTGCTGGGCCCCGGACGACGGCAACATCCACCTGCTCGCGCACGCCGCGACGGCGGAGCAGAAGGAGCGCTACCTGGCGCCGCTCGCGTCGGGCGAGGTGCGGTCGTCGATCGCGATGACCGAGCCCGCGCCCGGCGCCGGATCGGACCCCGGGCTGCTGCGCACGGTCGCCGAGAAGGACGCCGGCGGCTGGATCATCAACGGGGACAAGCACTTCACGACCGGTGCCGACGGCGCCGCCTTCTTCATCTGCATCGCGCGCACCCCGGACGGGCCGACGATGTTCCTGGTCGACCACGACAATCCGGGCGTGCACGTCGGCCGCCGGATGCCGACGCTGGACCACACGAGCGCGCCGGGCGGGCACTGCGAGGTCCGGTTCGAGAACTGCGTCGTGCCCGAGGACGCGGTTCTCGGCGCGGTCGGCCAGGGCATGGAGTACGCGCAGGTCCGGCTCGCCCCCTCGCGGCTGACGTTCTGCATGAACTGGCTCGGCCTCGCCGTCCGCGCGCAGGAACTGACCGCGCGGCACGTCCAGGGCCGGCAGGCCTTCGGCGCCCGCATCGCCGACCACGGGATGGCGCAGGCCCAGCTGGCCGACAACGAGATCGACATCGAGGCCTCGCGCGCGCTGATCCTGCGTGCCGCCACCGCGATCGACGAGGAAGGCGCGGCCGGTTCCGCGGCCCGGCATCTGGCCTCGGTGGCCAAGACCTTCGTGTCCGAGGCCGTGTGGCGGGTGCTGGACCGGGCCGTCCAGCTGCACGGCGGGCTCGGGGTGTGCGAGGACCACCTCGTCGCCCGGTTCCTGGTCGAGGCCAGGGCTTTCCGCATCTACGAGGGACCGTCCGAGGTACTGCGGTGGTCCATCGCCCGCCGCGTGCTGCGCAACCATCGCTGAGGAGACGACTCATGAGCACCCAGATCAGCTTCGCCGGCGTGTTCGCCGGGGCCGCCGGCGCCGAGCCCGACTACGACAAGATCCGCGAGATCTCCGAGAACCTCGTGCCGTTCGGCAAGCACGCTGGCATCGAGATCACCGAGGTGGGGCCGGACCGGGCCGTCGCGGAGATCCCTGCCGAGCCGCACCTGCTCAACCACCTGGGCACCGTGCACGCGGGCGCGCTCTTCCTGGCCGCCGACATCGCCGGCGCCGCGGCGTTCGTGGGTGCGGCCGCCACCGGGCTATCCACTGTGGACATTCTGGTGCTGCGCAACGGGACCGCGTCGTTCCGCAAGCCCGCCAACGGCCGGATCCGGGCGATCGCAACAGTCGACGAGCGCGAGCTGCGCCGCATCCTGGCGGGCGAGGGGCAGCGCTTCGACCTCGACGGCAAGGCTCTCCTCTACGACGCCGACGACGTCCTGGTCGCGAAGTTCACCTTCGAGTACGTCTGCACGCTGGTTGCCGGGAGCTGACGATGGCCCGTTTCGACTCGCTCGAATCGCTGACCGTCAGTACAGCCGACGGCACCACGTTCGTCATCCGGTTGCTGCCGCAGGCCGAACCGGGCGCGCCGGTGGTGCTGCTGCTGCCCGCCATGGCGATGAAGGCGAAGTTCTACCTGCCGCTGGCCGAGGCGCTGCACGAGGCGGGGCTGTCCGCGGCGACGGCCGACCTGCGCGGCCAGGGCGAGAGCAAGCCCGCGCTGCGAGAGGGTCCCGATTTCGGCTACCGGGAACTGATCGAGACCGACATGCCCGCGATCGTGGCGGCGCTGCGGGAGCGGTTTCCTGGTTCGCCACTGCACCTGTTCGGGCACAGCCTCGGTGGCCAGATCGCGCTACTGTACTCGAGCGCGCATCGCGACCAGATCGCCGCCGTGGCCACGATCGGCACCGGCACGGTGTTCTGGCGCGCGTTCGGCGTGCGCCGCTGGGTGGAGGCGTTGTGGAAGATCCAGTGGATCGGCATCGTCTCGCGGGTGAAGGGCTGGTGGCCCGGCGGCGTGCTCATCCCGGGCGCGATGGCGGGCGGGGTGATGATCGACTGGTCGCGGCACTCACTGACCAGCTGGTACCGTCCCAAAGGCAGTACCAGGAACTACAACACGCTGCTGGCTCAGCTCGATCTGCCGGTGCTGCTGATCTCGCTCGACGCTGACACCCTCGGCCCGAAATCCAATGTGGACTTCCTTGGCACGAGGATACCGTCCGCTGACCGCATCTCCTGGCACATCACCGAGGAGTCGGGGGTCGCCAACCGCGACCACTTCGCGTGGATCAAGGATGCGCCGGTGATCGGCCGGGCCGCGGCGGCCTGGTTCGCGGAGGGGAAGCCGCCGGCGTAGGAGTGCCGGTGCGGGGGGCCGTGCCGCGGCTCGCGGTGTTTGGTGCCGCGGTGCGCGGCGCTGCGGTGTGCGGTGCCAGGTGCGCGGTGCCGGAGCGGTGACCGCGCTGGGGCTCGGGGCCGCCGCAGCGGCGCCGGAGCGGTGGCGATGCCGCGGCTCGCGGTGCCCCAGCGGCTGGCCGTGCGACAGTGGGCGGCGCAGCCATCGTTCCCGGCACCACTCACCGAGAGGAAGCCGCCGGCACCACCACCCCGCCACGGCGCGCCGACGGCAACAACCCCGCCAGAGCCACCCCGAACACGGCGCCGAACTGGCGCAAAGCGCGCAGCCATCGTTCCCGACACCCCGGCACCCACTCACCGAGACGAAGCCGCCGGCACCACCACCCCGCCACGGCGCGCCCCACCACGACCCGCAAGCACCACCGCCACCACACCCACCAAAGCACCCACCGCACCAACGACAAAAGTCACCACCGCCGACGGCAGCAACCCCGCCAGAGCCACCCCGAACACGGCCCCGAACTGCCGGAACGTGTTCATCGTTCCTGACGCGGTGCCCCCGAGTTCCGGCGGTACCGCGCCCATCATCGCCTGGATCGCGACGACCCCGCCGGACAGCGGGATGCCGACGCCCAGCAGCACGAAAGCCCAGCCGTAGCCGAAGTAGCCCACACCGTGCTCCAGCAGAGTCAGGCCGGCCAACCCGACCGCGACGCACAGCAGGCCGCCGATCATGGTGCGCCGGGTGCCCAGCCGGGCCACCACCGCCGAAGCGCAGATCGCCGTCACGCCGAGGAACCCGAACAGGCCGAGAAACCGCAGGCCGGTGCCCAGCGCGGACAGGCCGACGACATCCTGCAGGTACACCGTCGCCAGGTAGAGCACCGCGTACAGCCCGAACAGGCCGAGGAAGTTCACCGCGCACGCGACGGCCACGGCCGGGACGCGCAGCAGCCGCGGCGGCAGCATCGGCTGGGACACGCGCAGTTCCCACCAGCCGAACGTGGTCAGCGCGAGTACGCCGGCCGCGAGCAGCGCGCCCATCGGCCCCCACCCGTAGGTGCCGCCCTCGATCAGCGCGAAGGTCACCGCGGCGCCGCCGAGCAGGAACAACGCCTGACCTGCCAGATCCGGGCGGCGGCCACCACCGGGCACGGCCGACGGCATCGTCCACAGCAGACCGGCGAAGGCGATCAGGCCGATCGGCAGGTTGATCCAGAACATGCTCCGCCAGCCAGCGCCGTCCACGAGGATCCCGCCGAGCAGCGGGCCGAGCGCGAGCGCGACGCCGCTGGTGCCGCCCCACACGCCGATCGCGGTCGCGCGTCCACGCGCGTCGCCGAACAGGCCCGACGCCGCCGCCAGCGACAACGGCACGACGGCGGCCGCGCAGACGCCCTGCGCCGCGCGCGCCGTGATGAGCACACCGATGTCCGGAGCGGCCGCGCAGGCCACGGAGGCGATGGTGAAGCCTGCGGTGCCCGCGAGCAGCACCGTCTTGCGGCCCAGCCGGTCCCCGAGCGATCCCGCCGTGAGCAGCAGGCACGCGAACGCGAGCGTGTAGGCGTCGAGCAACCACTGCGCGGCGGTGGCACCCGCACCGAGATCGGCGTTGATGGCGGGGATCGCGACCGGGGTGATGCTGGTGTCCAGATAGACCAGGAACGTCGCCACACAGACCAGGCAGAGCACGAGCCGGGGACGCGAAGTCACCGATCCACGGTATCCGGTCATCACTCGTCAGATGATCTTCGCTGGGCGATTCCTCTCGAGCGATCGGCGTTTTCTATCGCAGGCATTCATTATTCCCGCCGATCGAATCGCAGGCGATTTCGATAATGCCTGATGGTACCCCTGATCAGCGGTTTTACCGTGATCGTTCGTGTCCACCCGTTCACCTGGGATACATCACGCGATGGTGGGATTCGCTCGGCGAAAACAACTCGGCGTCGGCGTTCAGGAGGAATATGTGAGCCGGATTCAGCTGGAGGGGGCGACGAAACGCTTCGGCGGGGTGACCGCGGTCGACGAGGTCACGCTCGACGTCGCCGACGGCGAGTTCCTGGTCCTGCTCGGCCCCAGCGGCTGCGGCAAATCGACGCTGCTGCGCGGGATCGCGGGACTGACGCCGTTCACCGAGGGCCGGCTCCTGCTGGGCGGCAAGGACATCACGCACACCGCGCCACGTGACCGCGATCTCGCGATGGTGTTCCAGAGCTACGCGCTCTACCCGCACCTGTCCGTTGCACGCAACATCGGCTTCCCGCTGCGCGCCCGGCGCCGGCCGCGCGACGAGATCCGGGAGAAGGTCGAACAGGTCGCCAAGACCCTCGACCTGGACACGTTGCTGGACCGCCGGCCGCGCGAACTGTCCGGCGGGCAGCGCCAGCGCGTCGCGCTCGGCCGGGCGCTGGTCCGCGATCCGGGCGCGTTCCTGATGGACGAGCCACTGTCCAATCTGGACGCCAAGCTGCGGACCGCGACCCGCTCGGAGCTCACCGAGCTGCACCGGCGGCTGGGCTCCACCTTCGTGTACGTGACTCACGACCAAGTGGAGGCGATGACGATGGCGACCCGGATCGCGCTGCTCGACCATGGCAGGCTCGAACAGGTCGGTACCCCCACCGAGGTCTACGACGAGCCCGCGTCCACGTTCGTCGCCGGATTTCTCGGCTCCCCGGCCATGAACCTCATTCCGGCCGAGATCGTCAGCCGTGCTGGTGCGCTGTACGCGGTCGCGCCGGAGATCGAGGTGCCGCTGGGTATCAGCGGCGACGTGCCCGAAACCGAGGTGGTGCTGGGCATCCGGCCCGAGCATCTGCGCGCCGGTGGAGAGCGCCGCGACCTGCGCGGCGTGGTGCGGCTGGTCGAGAACCTCGGCAGCGAGGAGGTCGCGCACTGCACCGTCGGGCACGCGAAGGTCTGCCTGCGCGGTCCCCGCCCGCTCGGCGTCACCGCCGGGGACGTGGTCGGCCTGACCACCGAGCCCGGGCGGGTCCACCTGTTCCACCACACCACGGGACGGCGCCTGCTGTGGGCGCCCGCCCCGCAACCACTTGATCTTTCCGCGCGGTAGTTGTCCACAAAGGAGAGTCATTGATGACGAAAGTCCGTTCGCGGGTCGCGGCAGCGCTCGCGCTCGCAGCCGCGCTCACGGCTTCGGCCTGTGGGCTCGGCAGCACGTCGGCGTCGGGTCCGACGACCGTCGCGCAGGTGCCGCAGCTGGGTCCCGACCAGCAGGTTTCGCTCGTGTTCGAGAGCTACAACTTCGGCCAGGCCGGTGCCTGGACCGACACCTTCAACGACCTGATCACCAAGTTCCAGCAGGCGCACCCCAACATCCACGTCAAGGCGCAGAAGCCGCAGGGCAACAGCCCGAACCCGGCCACCGACGCGGTGTCCAGCGTACAGGCGCAGCTGGCGGCGGGCAGCCCGCCGGACGTCGCGCAGCTGGGCTTCGGTGACCTCGACTTCGCCATCCACGGTCTCGGGGCCAAGCCGCTCGACGACCTCGTCGGCAAGGACGCGGTGCAGGCCAACTTCAACGGCGCCAAGTACCCGTACGCGCCGGCCGCCAAGCCGCTGGGCGACTGGGACGGCAAGACCTACGGCATGCCGTTCGTGTTCTCCACCCCCGTGCTGTACTACAACGCCTCGCTGTTCCAGCAGGCCGGCCTCGACCCGAGCAAGCCGCCGACGACCTGGGACGAGGTCGCGACCGACGCCGCGGCGATCAAGAACGTCACGCACAAGGACGGCGTGTACATCGACGCACTGAGCAAGGAGTCCAAGGACTACTTCTTCCAGGCGCTGGTGCGCTCCAACGGCGGCCGGGTGATCTCGCCCGACCGCAAGTCGCTGACCTTCGCCGACCCGGCGACGGTGCAGGTCGTGCAGATGGGCCAGAACCTGGTGAACGCCGGCAGCACGCCGAAGCTCGGCCAGGTGCAGGCCTACACCGAGTTCGCGCGGGGCGACATGGGCATGATCCTGGAGACCAGCGCGATCCAGGCCACGTTCGTCAAGGGCGCCACCGGCAAGTGGGATCTGCGCTCGGCCGCGATGCCCAGCTTCGCGGGCAAGCCGGCGATCCCGACCAACTCCGGTTCGGCGCTGTTCGTGCTGTCGAACGACCCGGCCAAGCAGCGCGCGGCCTGGGAGCTGACCAAGTTCCTCACCAGCGAGGAAGCGTTCACCGAGATCACCAGCAAGATCGGCTACCTGCCGCTGCGCACGGGCCTGCTCGACGACCCGGCCTACCTGAAGGACTGGGCGGCGAGAAACCCGCTGATCAAGCCGAACGTGGAGCAGCTGTCGCGGATGGAGCCGTGGGTCTCGTTCCCCGGCAACAGCTACACGCAGATCATGCAAGGGATGATGGACGCGGTCGAGAAGTCGGTGTACCAGGGAGCCGACCCAGCCTCGACGCTCAGCGCGGCGCAGGCTCAGGCATCGACCCTGATGCCCAAGTAGGGCCTGGACTCCCGGGTGCGGCGAGCCTTTCCGGCTCGCGGCACCCCTGTCCTTTGTGGAAGGATGACCGATGTTCGTCGAGGTTCCGATGCCGGTGCGGCCGGCCGCGCCGGCTGCCGCCAAACCGCATGTGCTGCGGCGCCTGGCGCGGGCGATGCCGCCCTATCTCTACCTCGCGCCGGCGCTCGCGCTGCTCGTCATCTGGACCTACCGCCCGCTCGTGCAGACGGCGCAGCTGTCGTTCTACTCGTGGAACCTGCTGCCCACGTCGCCGATGGTCCCGATGGGCCTGGGCAACTACCGCAACCTGATCGAACAGCCGGACCTGGGCCAGGCGGTCTCGCGGACGTTCTACATCATCGCCGGGCTGCTGCCGTTCACGGTGGTCATCCCCGTCGTCGTCGGGCTGCTCACGCGCTCGGTCGGCGGACGCTCGCGCAAGGTCTACCAGGCACTGATCTTCGCGCCGATGCTGGTCGCGCCGGTGGCCAGTGCCGCGGTCTGGCAATGGCTGCTCGACCCGAGCGGCGGCGTGGTGAACCGCACGCTCGGCACGACCACCAGCTGGCTGCACGAGATCGGCACCGCCCAGCCCGTGATCATCCTCATCACCGGCTGGCACCTGGTCGGTTTCGCCGTGCTCGTCGTGACCGCGGGGCTGTCCAACATCAACGGCGACTACTCCGAGGCCGCCGAGCTCGACGGCGCTTCCCGGTGGCAGATCACCCGCTGGGTCACCCTGCCGCTGCTGTCCCCGACCCTGATGTTCCTCACGCTGATGACGGTGCTGCTGTCGGCGCAGTGGACGTTCCCGCTGATCGACTCCCTCACCCAGGGCGGCCCGGTCGACTCGACGACCAACGTCTACTACCTGTTGTGGGACTACAGCTTCCACAGCTACGACGCGGGGCGCGGCGCGGCCGCCGGGATCCTGCTGTTCCTCGGCTTCGGCATCGTCGCCGGCATTCTCGTGTGGCTCTCCGAACGCCTCACCTTCCACGACAACTAGGAGGCCTCCATGTGGCGAACGGTGCGCGGGCACGCGGTACTCACGGTCCTCGGGCTCGTGTGCGTGTTCCCGATCTACTGGCTGTACGCAACGTCGCTGCGGCGGCCGAACGACATCTTCGAGCTGACACCGTTGCCGTGGCCGTTGTCGGTGGGCAACTACAGCGACGCGGCAGGCAAGGTCGACATCGCCGGCCTGCTGGGCAACACGATGCTCGTGGCCGCGCTCACCGCGCTGGGCCAGCTGCTCACCGGGCTGCTGGCCGCCTACGCGTTCGCGGCCTGGCGGTTTCCCTTCCAGCGCCTGCTGTTCCTGGCGTTCGTCGGCACCTGGTTGGTGCCGTTCCAGGTCACGATGCTGCCGAACTACGTGCTGCTGTTCCAGGCCGGCCTGCTCAACACGCTCGCCGGCGTCATCATCCCGAACCTGTGCTCGGCGCTGGGCGTGCTGATGCTGCGCCAGCACTTCGACAGCTTCCCCAAGGAACTGCTGGAAGCGTCCAGGATGGACGGACGACGGTCGTGGACGACACTGTGGACGGTGGTGGTGCCGAACCTGCGTCCCGCGCTCGCCGCGCTGGCGATCCTGCTGTTCGTGAACTCCTGGAACGAGTACTTCTGGCCGGCGATGGTGCTGCAGCGCAGCAACAACGTCGTGCAGCTCGGCCTGCGCAGCTTCATGGGCACCGAGGGCAACGACTGGGGCCCGCTGATGGCCGTCGCCGGCCTGGCGTGCCTTCCGGTGTTCGTGCTCTACCTGGTGCTGCAGCGGCACATCGTGAACGCGTTCGTGCGCTCGGGCCTGAAATGAGCGAAGGGGCGGTGCCGCACAGCACCCCCCTTCGTTTCGCCCTGGTCAGTGGATGGGGCTGGGCACGTAGGTGGAGCAGCCCGCCGGTAGCCGCACACCAGCCGTCCGTAGCTGGCTCACCCTGGTCGCGAACGCCGCGCCACGCATGATCTGCGTGGCCAGCTCGTCGACGCGCCGGTTCGCCGGGGCGGCCAGGTAGGTGCCGGTGACCCAGGTGTTGAACGCGCCCATCGCGGGACCGCACCAGATCTGGTAGTCGGCCGTGCGGTCAGCGGCGCCCGCGATGCTCCAGCCCGAGGAGAGCCCGAGATACCAGCGGAAGACCAGCGCCATCCGCCGTTTCGGGTTGCCC
>DASZUO010000028.1:0-9896 GCA_035547575.1 Amycolatopsis sp.
GCGGTCTTGACGCGGCCCGACCGCGGCGTAGAACGATAAAAGGATCGGGGTGGGGGAGGGTCCCGGCGGCCGAAGTCGGAACCGGCACCGGAGGAAGCGGGAAAAGAAAAAACATGCCTCGCCGGCGGGCAGGCTCCGGGATGGCCTGGGAAATGCAGGCATCTCCCGACATGTGGTGGGTCGCCGGAGGTGTGGTCATCCCGTCGCCTGCGGTTGGGAGATATCACGGTGCCCCAGGGCCGCAAGCTTGCGTTGTCAGGCGCGAGTCGGGCATGCAGGTTGCGGCCCTGGCTCACCGTGATCCTTGCGTTGGCAGGCGACGGGATGACCACACCGGGCGGCTTCTTTTCGTGTTACACCGGCATCTCGTGTTGGGGTGCCGGAGCCGGGCGGACCAGAGCGGGCAGGCGGGTGTCCAGGAGCTTCAGGACGGCCGCGAAGACCGCCGCCACGAGGACGACCAGGATGGCGTTGCGGAGGGCGGCCGTGAAACCCAGGTCGGTCACGTCCAAGAACGGGTATGGATACCAGTGCGTGAAGGCGCCCTGCGTGAAGATGTAGACCAGCCACAGTGCGGGCCAGATGAAGGCAGCGCCGACTGCGCCCCAGGACATCCGGGGGCGGGGTCCGAACAGGAGCCACGCCAGGATCGCGGCCCAGGGGGCGATGTAATGGAAGCCGACGTCGGCGACCAGCGCGGCGCCGGTTACCTGCACCTGGGGTGCCAGCACGACCGCGTAGACGACGCCGGTGATGAGGATGCCGAGCAGGGCGTCCATGCGGACGACTCGCCATACTGGACCGTCGAAGGTGGGGCGTGCCGCGAGGGCGATCGAGGTGCCGAGCACGAAAAGGTTGCTCTCGATCGTGAAGTAGCTGAACAGGCGCCAGAAGCGCACACCAAGAGACGTGGTGCCGCCGGTCTGGCCGGAGTTGGCGTCAGCGCCGCCGGTGCACAACAGCACGATTTGGAGCACCAGCGTGGCGATGATGACGACCGCGAGAACCGCGTGCCACCAGCGGGACGCCACCCAAGCCGTGCGGCGCTGTGTAGTCGGCTGCATGCCTCAAAGTAACCCGAGCCCGCGGAATCCGCCGCTCCAGACGCGACTACGTCCAGGTGACACGGAGATCGGCGAAACCACGTACCTTCGCCACTCGTTCGGCCTCCGCTTCCGTCGCATTGCGGGTCACGGTGGGCAGCGGGGCGACGGTCGTGATGGTGAAGTCGAGGCGCTTGCCGCCGCTTCCCTTGGTGCGCCACGTGCCTGCGATCGCACCGTCGGCCAGCAGCGCGCCAGGGTTGCCGAGGATCTTCCATACCTCCTTCTGCAAGGCCTTGTCCGGCACGAGAATCGCCCGGTCCCGCGATTGCAGGAACGGGTCCCATGGTGGCAGCAGGCGCACCGGATCGGGCTCCGGCGGGTTCAGCAGCAAGTCCAGATCGGACTCCGGCAGGTAAGCCGCGCGACCGTCCACAGTGACCTCCGCCAACGGGGAAGGCCAGACGGTCTTGGCGATCGCGGTTGTGGTGCCGATGAAACCACCGGCCTCCACCGGGCGGGCCGGGCCGTGCAGGTGCAGGTAGGCCGAGATGACCCCCGTGACCTCGGCCGGGTCCGGGGTGGTGCGCATCCGGCCGCGGCCCTTGACCGGGGCCAGTGTGGCGGGGTTGACCCCGGCTTCGAGACGTGCGCCGCCGTGGATCGCGGCCAGGCGCATCACCTGCTCGAGGATGTGCGTGGCCTGGCAGCCGCGGCACCAGTACGACAGGCCGCCCGGAACGATCTTCGTGACGGCGGTGCTCACCGCGCCCTTGGTCATCGGCTTGTCGACGACGTCGCGGATGGCGCGCGCCGCGGTGAACAGGCCGTCCGTGGCGCTCATCCCGGCCGCCTCGACCTGCTTGCGCTGCCACAGCATCCGCGCCATCGCGTCGGACTCGTCAAGCGGGATCAGCGCACGGGTGACCGCGCCAAGGTCCCCGGCCCGGTGGAAATGTGGTGCGCCGCGATGGGTCCAGGCGAGCACGAACCGTGAATCGTCCACAAGGGACTCTTCCGTGATGTCACCGTCGAACCGGGCGGCCAGCGCGATCGCCGCGGTGTCCCGTTGCGTGTTCTGCACACCCAGGTCGAACACGGCGAGTCTCGCCATGTCCGCCTCGGTGCGGTGCAGGCCCTGCGCGGCGATCCGGTAGGCGAGGACCTGCTGCCGATCCACTGCCGTCGTCATACCTGATATTCAAACGTGTAACTCATGGTTTCGCTCGCCCCGGCGATGGTGCCCTTGCCGGTGATCCCGGTCAGCTCGCCGGTGCCGGAGCCGGGCACGACGGTGAACGTGCCGTGCACTCCCGTCGCGCCGTAGGAGACCGCGTGCCGGATGACGAAGCTGCCCTTGCGCCCGTCGACGCTGCCCTCGATCCGCTCGAAGCCCGGTGCCTTCTCGTCGGTGCCCTCGGCCGTGTAGTAGAGCAGATAGTCGCAGCTCGACGTGCCCTCGACCACTCCGGTGTAGTCGAACGTGCAGTGCGCGTGGGCGTACCGCGGCCCGTCGTCGGGCCCGCTCACGACCTTCTCGTCCCAGGTCTTCATGGTGAATGTGTCCGTCATGTGCCCAGGTTCGCACCCATACCTGTCAGGTAGTGTCAGCTTTTCTGAGCGAGAATGGACGACATGCGGGCGAGCAGGTTGCTCTCGGTCCTGCTGCTGCTGCAGAACCGCGGGCGGATGACGGCCGCGGAGCTGGCCGGAGAGCTCGAGGTGTCGGTGCGCACGGTGTACCGGGACATCGAGGCGCTCTCCGCTGCCGGCGTGCCCGTCTACGCCGACCGGGGCCGGACCGGCGGGTACCAGCTGGTCGACGGCTACCGCACGCGCCTGACCGGGCTCACCGAGGAGGAGGCACAGTCGCTCTCGCTCGCCGGCCTGCCCGGCGCCGCGGCCGAACTGGGACTCGGCACCGTGCTGGCCGCCGCACAGCTCAAGCTCCACGCGGCGCTGCCGGCGGAACTGCGGGACCGGGCGAGCCGCGTCGCCGAACGGTTCTACCTGGACGTTCCCGGGTGGTTCCGCGGCATCGAAAGCCTGCCGCACCTGGCCGCGCTCGCGCGGTGCGTGTGGGAAAACCGCCGGGTCAGGACGCGGTACCGCCGTTGGGATTCCAGCGAGGTGGACCGCGTGCTCGACCCGCTGGGGCTCATCCTCAAAGCCGGCAACTGGTATGTCGCGGCGCACCGCGCGGGAAGCACCCGGACGTATCGCGTGTCCCGTGTCGTCGACCTGGAGGAACTCGGCGAGACGTTCCAGCGGCCGCCCGGTTTCGATCTCGCCGCCTACTGGCAGGATTGGTCGGAGCAGTTCGAGCGACGGATGTATCCCAGGGTGGCGGTGGTCCGCCTGTCCCGGCTGGGCCGCGATCTCGTACCGTTCTACCTGGGCGCCGTCGGCGCCCGCGCGGTGCGCGACTCCCGTGCAGAACCGGACGAGGACGGGTGGTTTCGGGTGGAGTTGCCAGTGGAACCCGGCGCTCCGGCGCTGGGCGAATTGCTGCGGTTCGGGCCGGAGTTGCAGGTGCTGGAGCCCGCCGACCTCCGCGACCAGGTCGCCGCCGCGATCGCGAGGATGGCCGGACACTATGGGTGAGCTGACAGGCGTGACCATCGGCGTGACGGCGGAACGCCGCGCCGAGGAGTTCATCGGCGCGCTGGAACGCCACGGCGCCACGGTGCGGCACGCGCCGCTGATCCACATCGTGCCCCTGCCGGACGACGCGCAGCTGCGCGCGTCCACCGAGACGGTGCTGGCCGAGGGCATCGACATCCTCGCCGTGACGACGGGCGCGGGCTTCCGCGGCTGGTTCGAGGCGGCCGAGGGCTGGGGACTGGGCGATCGGCTGCGGGCCACGCTGGCGGACGCGAAGATCTTCACGCGGGGACCGAAAGGCAAGGGCGCGGTCCGGGGCCGCGGCCTGACGGAGGAATGGTCGGCGCCGGAGGAAAGCAACCGCCAGCTTTTCGGGCACCTGCTGGAAAGCGGAGTCGCGGGCAAGCGGGTCGCCGTTCAGCTGCATGGCTCGCCGCTGCCAGAGTTCACAGCCGCGCTGGCCGGCGCGGGCGCCGAGCTGGTCCAGGTGCAGCCTTACCGCTGGGAATGGCCCGCCGACCTGAATCCCGCCTACCGATTGCTGGACGGCGTCGTCGGGCGCACGGTGCAGGCGCTGGCGTTCACCAGCGCCCCGGTGGCGTCGAACCTCCTGAGCCTGGCACAGCGGCGCGGCGTCTACGAGGGGTTGCTGGACGCGCTGCGGAATGACGTCCTGTGCGCGTGCGTCGGGCCGGTCACGGCGGCGCCGCTGGTCGACGCGGGCGTGCCGACGCGGCGGCCGGAGCGGCAGCGGCTGGGTGCGCTGGTCAAACTCCTGGTGTCGGAGCTCGGTTCGTGAGGGTCATGTCGGACGGCCGTCCCAGCGATACGTCCGCAAGTTGATCCGCGAGCCGTCGGCGAGGACGCCTTCCGCCCGCAGCAACTCCAGCTGCCGGTGCACCAGGTGCGGCGCGGGCGTGCCGTTCGCGCGTAGCACGCGGTGCCATGGCAGGTCGGCGCCGTCCTCGGCGAGGACGCGGCCCACGAGCCTCGGCGACGGGGCGCCCGCGAGCGCCGCGATGTCACCGTACGTGGCGACCTTGCCCGCGGGCACCGCCGCGACGACCTCCCGCACGCGCTCGTGTAGCTGCTCGTCCACGCCACGACTATGTCAGAGTCCTTAAGGTGGGCCCATGATTACCGGAACGCACGCGATCGTCTACGCCCAGGACGCGGAGAAGGCCCGTGCCTTCTTCCGGGACGTGCTGGGGTTCCCGCACGTCGACGCGGGTGGCGGCTGGCTGATCTTCAAGCTCCCGCCCGCCGAGGTCGCCGCACATCCCGCCGAGGCGCCGAGCCACGAGCTGTACCTGATGTGTGACGACATCGAAGCCACCGTCGCGGAGCTCACCGCGAAGGGCGCCGAGTTCACCGAAGGAGTGACCGACGCGGGCTGGGGTCTGCTCACCGCGCTGCGCATTCCCGGCGGCGGCACCATCGGCCTGTACGAGCCGCGACACCCCAAGGCCACCGAATGCCAGTCCGCGTGACGCGTGCCGGTTCACCGTTCTGTCGTACCGGCATGATTCCATCGCAGGCGTGAGCGCGCGCGGATCGAGCAGGCGGGCGCGGCTGGTGCGCCGCCCCGTCGAGTCGCCGCGCCCGCAGCACTGGGAGCCCGCCGCGCAGGACCTGCTCGAGCGGCCGGGCGGGTTCGTGCGCGTCCTCGGCGGCCCTGGCACGGGCAAGACGTCGCTGCTCGCCACCACCGCCGCGCGCCGCATCGACTCCGGCGTCGATCCCGAGCGGGTGCTCGTGCTCACCACGTCCCGCCGCGCGGCGGACGCGCTGCGCGCCGACATCACCCAGCGCGCGACCTCCGGCGCCGACGGCCGCACCATCCGCGAGCCGATCGTCCGCACCGTCCACTCCTACGCGTTCGCGCTGCTCCGGCTGCAGGCGAACGCCCAGGGGATGCCGCCGCCGCGGCTGCTTTCCAGCGCGGAACAGGACGTCGTGATCCGGGACCTCCTGGCCGGTGATCTCGAAACCGGGGCCGAGCACTGGCCCGAGCCGCTGCGCCCGGCGCTCGCCGTGCCGGGCTTCGCCGAGGAGTTGCGCGACCTGCTGCTGCGTGCGGCCGAACGCGGGCTCGGGCCGGACGACCTGGTCAAGCTCGGCCGCCGCACCGGTCGGCCGCAGTGGGTCGCGGCGGGCGTGTTCTGGCGCCAGTACGAGGAAGTCACCGTCCTGCAGGGTGCGGGCGGGCATGCGCTGGGCACACCGGGTTCGCCCGCGCTCGACGCGGCGGAACTGGTCGCGAGCGCGCTGGTCGAGATGGAGGGCGACCCCGACCTGCTGACGCGCGAGCAGGCCCGGATCCGGCACGTGTTCGTCGACGACGCCCAGCACCTGGACCACCTGCAGTGGCGGCTGCTGCGGCTGCTCGGCTCCGCGGCCGAGGACTTCGTGGTCGCGGGCGATCCCGACCAGGCCGTGTTCTCCTTCCGTGGGGCCGATCCCACGCTGCTCGCCGACGCCGACACCGCAGGCGACCGCACGATCATCCTGACCCGCACGCACCGGCTCAGCGCCGACCTGCACTCCGCTGTCACCCGCCTCGCGGGCACGCTCCCGGGCGCGGGCAGGCACCGGGGCCTGACGCTGCCGCCCGACGCGGAGCGGGGTTCGGTCAAGGTCCGGCTCATGCCGACACCCGCCGCCGAGGCGGGCTGGGTCGCCGACCAACTGCGGCGCGCCCACCTCATGGACGGGGTGCCGTGGTCGGAGATGGCGGTGCTCGTGCGCTCGCCCGGTCGCTCCTTTCCCGTGCTGCAACGGGCTTTGCGGGCGTCCGGGGTGCCGATCGCGTCCGCGGCGGAGGAGCTGCCGCTGGCCCGCCAGCCCGTGGTGCGGCCGTTGCTCGCGGTGCTGCGGATCGGCGCCGATCCCGATCTGCTCGACGTCGAGATCGCCGAGATGCTGCTGTCCTCGCCGCTGGGTGGCGCCGATCCGCTCGCGCTGCGCCGGATGCGCCGCGGCCTGCGCAGGCTCGAACTGGCCGCGGGCGGCGAACGCTCCAGCGACGAACTGCTGCTGGAAGTGTTGCGAAACTGCGCTCTTACCGACCCCCTGGCGGGGGACCACCCCCGCCTCGACAAACTCGCCGCGCTCCCGGACAGCGAGGCCGCGCCGATCCGCAGGGTGGGTGGGCTGATCGAGACCACGACAGCCGCGATCCGCCGGGGCGCACCGGTCGAGCAGGTGCTGTGGGAGCTGTGGCAGGGCAGCGGGCTGCAGCAGCGGCTCGTGCGGTTGTCCGCCCGTGGCGGCACGCTCGGGTCGCAGGCCGACCGGGACCTCGACGCCGTCGTGGCGCTGTTCCACGCCGCGGGTCGCTATGTCGACAGGCTGCCGAAGGCGAGCGTGGCCGCGTTCGCGGAGTATCTGGCGTCGCAGACGATCGCGGGTGACAGCCTCGCACCGGTCGCCGCGCGCGGCGAAGGCGTATCCCTGCTGACCGCGCACGGCGCCGCGGGTCGCGAATGGACGCTCGTGGCGATCGCGGCGGTGCAGGAGGGCAGCTGGCCGGACCTGCGGCTGCGTGGTTCGCTGCTCGGCGTGGAGCGGCTGGTCGACTTGCTGTCCGGTGTGGACGGTGACGAGGTGTCGGCCATCGCGCCGATCCTGGCCGAGGAGCGACGGCTGTTCTACGTCGCGGCCAGCCGTGCCCGTCGCACGTTGCTGGTGAGCGCGGTCGCGGGCGAGGACGAGCAGCCGTCCCGGTTCGTCGACGACCTCGAAGAGGGCAACACGGACGAGTCGGGCGTCGACTCGCGGATGAAGCCGCCCGGCCGCTCGCTCGTGCTGGCCGAGCTGGTCGGCGAGTTGCGCAAGGCGGTGTGCGACCCGGCCACGGCTCCGCAGCGCCGCGGCCTCGCCGCACGCCAGCTCGCGCGGCTGGCAGCGGCCGGCGTGCCCGGCGCCCATCCGGATCACTGGTACGGCATCGCGGATGCCTCCACGGCGGATCCGTTGTACGGCTCCGGCGAT
Source organism: Amycolatopsis sp. (assembly GCA_035547575.1). Taxonomy (GTDB): domain Bacteria; phylum Actinomycetota; class Actinomycetes; order Mycobacteriales; family Pseudonocardiaceae; genus Amycolatopsis_E. Next base: position 7,641 of record DASZUO010000028.1, read on the forward strand.
GTCATCCGGATCTCGCCGTCCACTGTGGACACGCTCGTGAAGTGCCCGCTGCGGTGGCTGATCGAGCGGCACGGTGGCAGCGACCCGGCGCAGCTCGCGGCGATCACCGGCACGCTCGTGCACGGGCTCGCGCAGGCCGCCGCGAGCGGCCTCGACGACGCGGGCCTGCGGCAGGCGCTCGACGAGGCGTGGGCGAAGGTCGATGCCGGGGCGCCGTGGTTCTCGCGGCGCGAGCGCACCCGCGTCGAGCAGATGGTGCGGAACTTCCTGTCCTGGCTGTCGGCCAGCCGCGACGAACTGACGCAACTCGGGGTGGAGCAGGACATCGAGGTCGAGTTGCCGCTGGGCGAGGACGGGCTGCTCGTGAAGCTGCGGGGCCGCGTCGACCGGCTCGAATCGGACAAGGACGGACGCCCGGTGATCGTCGACCTCAAGACCGGCAAGAACGCGGTCAGCGCGGCCGACGCCGAAGCGCATCCGCAGCTGGCGGCGTACCAGCTCTCGGTGCTGCTCGGCGCGTTCGGCGAAGGCAAGCGGCCGGGCGGCGCGAAACTGGTGTACCTGTCGAAGGCGAACGCCAAGACAGGGGCGGCGCAGCGCGCGCAACCACCGCTGGACGACGACAGCGGCAGGCGCTGGCTCGACCAGGTGCGGCAGGTGGCCGAGTCCGCGACCGGCCCCGAGTACCAGGCCAGGGAGAACGCCGACTGTGACCGCTGCCCGGCGCGCGGCACATGCCCGCTGCGCCCCGAAGGCAGGCAGGTGACCGCCGAATGACGGCGCACGGGGGCGGGTGGGGATGACGCAGTCGCAGCTTGCCTTGTGGGATGGGGCACCGCCGCCGGCGCTCGCCACCCCCGCCGAGATCGCCGCCGCGCTCGGGTTGCCTCCGCCGACGCCCGAGCAGGCCGCGGTGATCGCCGCGCCGGCCGAACCGGCGCTCGTCGTCGCCGGGGCGGGGGCGGGCAAGACCGAGACGATGGCGGCACGGGTCGTGTGGCTGGTCGCGAACGGGTTCGTGACGCCCGAACGGGTTCTGGGCCTCACCTTTACCCGCAAGGCCGCGCGCCAGCTCGCCGAGCGCGTGCGGGCGCGGTTGCGGCGGCTGGCCGGATCCGGCCTGCTGGACCGGCTCGACCCTGGCGGCGGCCGCCGCGCGGCGGTGCTCGCGGGTGAGCCGACCGTGCTGACCTACCACGCCTACGCCGGCCGGCTGGTCTCCGAGCACGCGCTGCGGCTGCCCACCGACCCGGGCGCCCGGCTGCTCACCGAGACCGGTGCCTGGCAGTTCGCCCACCGGGTGACCGCCGGTTGGGAGCCGGACCTCGACCTGGACGGGAAGGTGCCGCACACGGTCACCGGCTGGATGCTCGGCCTGGCCGGCCAGCTCGCCGAGCACCTGCGGCGCCCCGACGAGCTGCGGGAGTGCACCCAGGCGCTGGTCACGGCGCTGACCGGGGCCCCGCCCGGCCCCCGGCAGCGCGGCGCGCTGCGCGCCGACCTCAAGCCGGTGGTGGAGCGGCAGCGGGCCCGGCTGGCGATCCTGCCCCTGGTGGAGCGCTACCTCGACCTGAAACGACGCGACGCGGTGCTCGACTTCGGTGACCAGATGAGCATCGCGGCCCAGCTTGCCCGGGACCACCCGGAGGTCGGTGCGGCCGAGCGGGACCGGTTCGGTGCCGTCCTGCTGGACGAGTACCAGGACACCGGGCACGCCCAGCGGGTGATCCTGCGCGCGCTCTTCGGCGGCCCCGAGGGGCGTGGGCACGCGGTCACCGCGGTCGGCGACCCGGTGCAGTCGATCTACGGATGGCGCGGCGCATCGGCGTCGAACCTTCCCCGGTTCGCCACCGACTTCCCGTCCGCCGACGGCACACCGGCCGCCCGGATGTCGCTGCTCACCAGCTTCCGCAATGCGGAGCGGATCCTGGAGCTGGCCAACGCGATCTCCGGGCCGGTGCGCGCCGAACCGGTCCCGGTCGACAGGCTGCGCGCCCGGCCGGGAGCCCCGGAGGGCGAGGTGGCCGTCGGGCTGTTCGAGCGGGTGGACCAGGAGAACGCCTGGCTGGCCGCGCAGATCGCGGAGAGATGGTCCGCCGCAACGACTCCGCCCACCACGGCGGTCCTGCTGCGACGCCGGGCCGACATGGCCGACGTGGCCGCCGCGCTGCGGGCCGTGGGGCTTCCGGTCGAGGTCGTCGGGGTCGGCGGACTCATCGACGAGCCCGAGGTGGCGGATGTGATCGCCACCCTGCG
>DASZUO010000029.1:0-38858 GCA_035547575.1 Amycolatopsis sp.
GGTACTACGACGAGAGCACGGCGTCGTCACGTGACGACATCCTGCGCGGATCGGGCACCGTCCGCGAACGGCTGCGATGCCTGCTCGGGGCGATGATCGACGACGAGTGCGAGCACGGCGGCCGCGGCTGCCTGGCCGTGAACACCGCGTTGGAACTGCGGTCCCGCGATCCCGAACTGACCGGGGAGATCCGCCGGGACTTCGATCGGACGATATCCGCGCTCCAGGTCGTGATCGAGGCGGGCCAGCGCGCCGGGGAGATCGACAAGGGCAAGGACGCGAAGGCCTTGGCGCAGTACGTGCACAGCAGCGTCCACGGCCTGCGCGTGATGGCCCGCGTCGGCCACGACCGCGCGACCCTCGACAGCATCGCCGACACGGTCGTCAGCGCGCTCTGAGAAGTCCTGTCCTGACGTGCTCACCGCTGCGCGCGTTTTGAACCCAACGATCCAAAACTGGAGGACACACATGCCACCCACCGTGTATGTGCTGGGGCTGGCGATTTTCGGGCTCGGTACGTCCGAGTTCCTCGTCGCCGGCCTGCTGCCCCCGATCGCCGCCGATCTGGGTGTGACCATCCCGGCCGCGGGCCTGCTGATCTCGGCCTACGCGATCGGAATGCTCGCCGGGGCGCCGGTCCTCGCCATCGCGACGCAGCGGCTGCCGCGGAAGGTCACCCTGGCCGGGACGCTCACGGTGTTCACGCTCGGGCACATCGTGGGCGCGCTCGCGCCCGGCTACGCGGTGCTGTTCGTGTCGCGGGCCGTCTCCGCCGTGGCGTGCGCGGGATTCTGGGCGGCGGCCACGGCGACGGCGGTCGCGCTGGTGCCCGCCGAGCGTCGCGGCCGGGCGCTCGCGGTCGTGGCGGGTGGCCTCACCGTGGCGACCGTGCTCGGCGTTCCGGCCGGGACGTTGCTCGGGCAGTACGCCGGGTGGCGTACGGCGTTCTGGGCCGTCGCCGGGGTATCGGCGCTGTCGCTGGCCCTGGTGCTCGCGGTGGTCCCGGCGACGTCGGGCGGGCGGCCACGCCTGCGGACCGAACTGGGCGCCTACCGCAGCCGGCGGTTGTGGCTCGCGCTCGCCATCACGGCGATCACGACGTGCGCGGTGATGGTGGCGTTCAGCTACATCAGCCCACTGCTGACCGACGCCGTGGGCGTACCCGGCGCCTGGGTGCCCGCGGTGCTCGCGTTGTACGGCCTCGGGTCGCTGGCCGGCATAGCGGCCGGCGGCCGGATCGCCGACACGCACCCGTTCCGCGCGCTCGTCGCGGGCAACGTGGTCGTGATCGTCGCGCTGGGCGTGCTGGCGGCCGCGCCACCGGTCCCGGTCGGGGTGATCGCCGCGGCGGTCCTGGGTTTCGCGGCGTTCTTCAGCAACCCGGCGCTCAACACGCGCGTGTACGCCCTCGCCGAGTCCGCGCCGTCGCTGGCCGGGGCGACGAACGTGTCGGCGTTCAACCTCGGCATCGTCGTGGCCCCGTGGCTCGGCGGCCTGACGATCGGCGCCGGGCTCGGCTTCCGCAGCGTCACCTGGCTCGGCATCGCGCTCGCCGTCGCGTCACTGGCCGCCCTCGGCTGGGCGGCCGCGCTGGAATTCCATCCGACTCGAGGAGAAACCCGTGACCGAGCAGACAATGACCACAGTGCGAACGCTCTTGGCACGCCTTGCCGAAGCTGACTTCGACGGCGCGGGCGCGCTGTTCGCCGACCGGGTGGACTGGGACATCCCCGGCGCCGCCGGCCTCGTACCGTGGATCGGCCCACGCCGGACAGGCGAGGAGGCTGCCGCCTTCTACAGAACGCTCGACGACCATCTCGAACGCGACGTGTTCCAGGTCGAGCGGGTCTTCGCCGACGGCGACGAGGCCGTGGTGGTCGGTCACCTGCGCGCTGTCGCGCGGGCGACCGGCAAGGCGTTCGCCACGCCGTTCGCGATCCGGCTGACCGTGACGGACGGCCGGATCACGCGTTACCTGATCGTCGAGGACAGCCACGCCGTCGCCGACGCGATGCGGACCTGAGCGCACGGCGGCCGGGCGGGCACGATGCCCGCCCGGCCGTTCGCCCCGTTCGCGTGGGGAGTCACAGGCCCAGCGCGTGCACCCCGCCGTCGACCCAGATCATGGAGCCCGTCGTGGCCGGCAGCCAGTCCGAGAGGACCGCACAGATGCTCTTCGCGACCGGCGTCGCGTCGGCGGCGTCCCAGCCCAGCGGCGCGCGGTCGCCCCAGCCGCCCTCCAGCTCACCGAAACCGGGGATCGACTTGGCCGCCATCGTCTTCACCGGGCCCGCCGCGACGAGGTTCACCCGGATGCCCTGCGGGCCCAGTTCGCGTGCCAGATAGCGGTTCACCGACTCCAGCGCGGCCTTCGCGACGCCCATCCAGTTGTAGGCCGGCCATGCCACGCGCGCGTCGAAATCCAGGCCCACGATCGACGAGCCCGGGCCGAGCAACGGCAACGCGGCCTGGGCCAGCGCCTTGTACGAGTACGCCGACACCTCGACCGCGACCGACACGTCCTCCTTCGGCGCGTCCAGGAACGGCGCGCCCAGGCAGGTCTGCGGGGCGAACGCGATGGCGTGCAGCACCCCGTCGAGCCCGTCGATGTGCTCGCGCACCCGGTCGGCGAGGGTGTCCAGATGCTCCTGGTTCTGCACGTCCAGCTCCACCACCGGGGCGGGCTCGGGCAGCCGCTTCGCGATGCGCTCGACGAGGGAGAGCCGGCCGTAGCCGGTGAGCACGACCTTCGCACCCTGTTCCTGCGCCACGCGCGCGGCATGGAACGCCATGGAGGCGTCGGTGATGACGCCGGTGATCAGCAGCCGCTTACCTTCGAGCAGTCCGGGCAAAACGCGGTCCTTTCTGGGGTGGTGTCGGAAAACGTCGCGCGTGGTGTCTAGTGGCCCATGCCAAGGCCGCCGTCAACCGGCAGCACGGCACCGTTGACGTAGCCCGCCTCGTCGGACGCCAGGAAACGCACCGCGGCCGCCACCTCCGTGGCCTCGCCGTAGCGGCCCGCGGGGATCTGCGCCAGTGCGGCGGCGCGCTGGTCGTCGGTGAGCGCGTCGGTCATGTCCGTGACGACGAACCCAGGCGCGACCACGTTCGCGGTGATGTTGCGCGACCCCAGTTCCCGCGTCAGCGACCGCGCCAGGCCCACCAGCCCGGCCTTGCTGGCCGCGTAGTTGACCTGCCCGGCGCCGCCGGAAAGCCCGATCACCGACGAGATGAAGACGAACCGGCCCCATTTGGCGCGCAGCATCCCCCGCGACGCGCGCTTGGCGACGCGGTAGGCCCCGGTCAGGTTCGCGTCGACCACGCGGGTGAACTGGTCCTCGCTCATCCGCATCAGCAGCGTGTCCTCGTTCATGCCCGCGTTGGACACGAGCACCTCGACCGGCCCCTGGTGCTCCTCGACCTGCTTGAACGCCGCGTCGATCTGCTCGGAGTCGGTGACGTCGGCCTGCACGGCGAACAGCCCCTCCGGCGCGCCCGAACCCCGGTGCGTCACGGCCACGCTGTGTCCCTGCCCGGCCAGGTCACGGGCGATCGCCAGACCTATGCCGCGGTTACCGCCGGTCACCAGAACGGACCGTCCCACGTACCTCTCCTCGCGTGTTCGGCTTTCGTATCGCGCTGAGGTTAGCCGTTTGCCGGGCGCCCGGCGCACCCGGCGCCGCTACCGCGCGGTAGCCGTCAGCCCTGCTGTGATGGGATGAGCAGGTGTTTCGGATGCTCTTCTTCCACCCGGAGATTCCGCCCAACACCGGCAACGCGATCCGGCTGGCGGCCAACACCGGCGCCGAGTTGCACCTGGTCGAGCCGCTCGGGTTCGCGTTCGAGGACAAGCATGTCAAACGCGCCGGGCTCGATTACCACGATCTGGCCCATGTCCGCGTGCATCCGGATCTCGACGCGGCGTGGGCGGCGCTGCTGCCCGCGAACGTGTACGCGTTCAGCGCACGGGCGCGGCGCTGGTACACCGACGTGGCTTACCAGCCCGGTGACGTGCTGCTGTTCGGCCCGGAGTCGGTAGGGCTGCCGCCGGAGGTGCAGGACGCCCCACAGGTCACCGACCGCCTCAAGCTCCCGATGCGGCCAGGCTCGCGGTCGCTGAACCTGGCCAACACGGCGTCGATCGTGCTGTACGAGGCGTGGCGTCAGCACGACTTCACGTTCAGCGGTTGAGCTCGCAGGCGCGGGCCAGCCACTCGCCGACCTCGTCGTCGACGTCGTCCGGCGTGGCGAGGGCGATCCGGGCGGTGAGCGCGTCGTCGCGCAGCACCTTCGGCGACTCGAGCCGGCCCGCCGGCTCGACCCCGTCGAGCCGAAGGCCCAGGTCGACGCGGCGCCGGGTGGTCGCCTTGATCACCGCGAACTTGCGCCGGGGCGTGCTGAACGTGACGTAGGTCTTGCGGGCACCCACCGACACATCCCGCAGCCCGGACGCGAGCGCGACCAGCCGGTCGTACACGGGCCGCAGTGCGGGCCGGTCGGCGTACTGCCCGTCGACCAGCGTCCCGGCATCCGCGGTAAGGAAGTCCGGGTAGCCGAAGCGCTCCATGACCAGCAGCATCTGCGCATACCCGGTGACACCCTGCTCCTTCAGCCACGCCCGCAGGTCCGCTTCCGTGCCGATGCCCTTGTCCGCGACCCGCCGGTTCCACTCCGCCACGTCGTGCCCGGTGCCGCGCAACAGCAGGCCCGCGGACCATTCACGCATCTGTGCCCAGGCGGTGGTGACCTCGACCATCACGCCACGTTAGGGCAGCCGCTGGCCGATGAACAACGCGCTGCCCGCGGCGACGATCAAGCACAGCGTGCCGAGCACGATCCACGGTCTGCTGGCGTCGGCGTTCTTGATCTCGTACCCGATCTGCTCGCCGAGGTCGGCGTAGACCTCCTTGAGCTGTTCTGCGGAGCCTGCCTGGTAGAAGTCGCCGCCGGAGAGCCGCGCGACCTCCTGCAGCGAGCCGTCGTCGACGTCCACCGGCACGTCACGACCGTCGATCTCGACGCTGCCGTGGCTGGTGCCGAACGAGATCGTCGAGATCGGGATCTGCTCCTTCTTCGCCTCCTGCGCCGCGGTGAACGCGCCGCGCGGGGCGTAGAGATCCTCGGGCACGGTCTGCTTGCCGTCGCTCATCAGCACGATCCGCGCTGGCGGCGGCCCGTCCGCGCCGCCGACCACCGAGGAGAATCCCTGCACCGCCTGCAACGCGGCGTAGATCCCCTCGCCGGTGGCGGTGGACTGCGCCAGCTTCAGGTTGTCGATCGCGGTGACCACACTCTGCCGTTCCGTGGTGGGCGCGACCAGCACGGTCGCGGTGCCTGCGAACGACACGAGGCCCAGGTTGATGCCCGGCGTGAGGCCCTGCGCGAACGACACCGCCGCGTCCTGCGCCGCCTTGATGCGGGTGGGTTTGACGTCGGTAGCCTCCATCGACAGCGAGACGTCGATCACCAGCATCACCGTGGCCCGGTTGCGCGGCACCTTCTGCTCGGCCGTCGGGCCGGCGAGCCCCACCGTGAGCAGGATCAGCGACACGATCAGCAGGACGGCCGGCACGTGCCGGGGCCAGCCCTGTGACCGGGGCGCCACCCGTTCCAGCAACTCCAGGTTGGAGAAGCGCATCGTGCGCCTGCGGCGAGCGCGCTGCGCCAGCACATAGCCGGCCGCCACCGCCGCGGCGACGATCAACAGCAGGAACCACCACGGTGCGGTGAACCCGGTCAGGCTCATGCGGGACACCCGCACCCGGCCGGTGCCCTTCCGCAGCCACTCCCGCCTCGCACCGGCTGCGTGCGGTCCTCAGTGCTCATGCGGGGACACCCGCACCCGATCGGTCCTCCTCCGCGGCCACTCCTCCGTCGCGCCCGCTGCGTGCGGTCCTCAGTGCTCATGCGGGGACACCCGCACCCCGCCGGTGCCCCCCGCAGCCGCCCCTCCGTCGCGTCCGCCCGTGCGGTGCCGCTCGTGCTCATGCCGCTCCCCCCGACCACCGGCGTTTCCTCGCCACCACGAACCGCACGGTGTCGGCGATCCAGTCGGAGTCGGTGCGCAGCACCAGATGTGCGGCTCCCGCCTGGCGCAGCGCCTGCGCGACCCGGTCGCGATGCGCCTGCGCCGCCGCCGCGAACTCGCGCCGCAGCAACGCCGACGCGTGCACCTCGCGCTGCCGCCCCGTCTCCGGGTCGGCCAGCACGATCGTGCCGACCTCGGGCAGATCCACATCACGCGGGTCGATCACCTCGACCGCCATCAGGTCGTGCCGCGCGGACAGCCCGCGCAGCGGACGCTGCCAGTCCATCCCACCGAGGAAGTCCGACACGACCACGCCGAGCCCGCGCCGCCGCGGCGGCCGGCGCAACTGCTCGATCAGGGCCGCCAGGTCGCCGCGCGTGCCCTCGGTCGCCCGTGGCATCTCGGCCATCCTCTTCAGCAGGCTGCGCGCATGGGCCCGCCCGCCGCGCGCCGGGACCCGAACCGTGTCGGGGCCGTTCGACATCACCGCGCCGAGCCGGTTACCGCCGCCACCGGTGAGGTAGGCGATGGCCGCGACCGCGCACAGCGCCAGGTCGCGCTTCTCCGACAGTGCGGTGCCGAAGTCCAGGCTCGCCGACAGGTCGGCCGCGACCCACGTCTCGAGCTCGCGGTCGGCGACAGTCTCCCGGATGTGCGGCACCGTGGTGCGGGCCGTGACCGCCCAGTCCATCCGCCGCACATCGTCACCGGGCTGGTAGGGCCGCGCCTCTCCCGGCTCGGAACCCGGCCCCGGCACGAGCCCGAGGTGGTTGCCCTGCAGCAGCCCGTCCAGCCGGCGGCGGACGTCGAGCTCGAGCGTGCGCAGGCCCGCCTCGAGCCGGTCGCCCCGCAGGATGGGCGGCGCCCACAACGGCCGTTTCTCCTCGCTAGCCACTACCGCCCCGGCGCGCCCATCTGGACCGGCTGCCCCGGTCCGCCCTGCGGCCGCGCGGAGACCTGCGGCAACGGCACGGTCTGCAGCACCCGGTTGACGATGTGGTCGATCGGCACGGCGTCGGCGAGTGCGTCGTAGGAGAGCACCAGCCGGTGCCGCAGCACGTCCGGCACGACGTCGACGACGTCCTGCGGCAGTACGTAGTCCCGCCCCCGGACCAGCGCGAGCGCCCGCGCGCCGGCGATGATGCCCAGGCTCGCACGCGGCGAGGCGCCGTAGGACACCCAGCCCGCCACGTCGGTCAGCCCGTGCTCGCCGGGCGTCCGGGTGGTGAGCACCAGCCGTACCACGTAGTCGACCAGCGCGTGGTGTACGAACACGGTGGACGCGACGCCCTGCAGCCGCACCAGTTCGGCGGGGCTGAGCACCTCGTGCGGCTCCGGCGGGGCGACCCCCATCCGGTAGATGATCTCGCGTTCCTCCTCCGCCGTCGGGTAGTCCACGACGATCTTGAACAGGAACCGGTCGCGCTGCGCCTCCGGCAGCGGGTAGACGCCCTCGTTCTCGATGGGGTTCTGCGTGGCCAGCACGAGGAACGGGTCCGGCATCGGGAACGTCTTGCCGCCGATCGAGACGTGCCGCTCGGCCATCACCTCGAGCATCGCCGACTGCACCTTGGCCGGGGCGCGGTTGATCTCGTCGGCAAGCACGAAGTTCGCGACGACCGGACCGAGCTCGACGTCGAACTTCTCGCTGCCCTGCCGGTAGATCCGGGTGCCGAGGATGTCCGCGGGCACCAGGTCCGGGGTGAACTGAACCCGCGAGAACGAGCCGCCGACCACCCGCGCGACCGTCTCGACCGCGAGCGTCTTCGCCACGCCGGGCACGCCTTCCAGCAACAGATGCCCCTTGGCCAGCAGGCCCACCAGCAGCCGCTCGACCAGCCGGTCCTGCCCGACGATCACCCGCTTGACCTCGAACACCGTGCGTTCCAGCAGCTGGCCGTCCCGCGCCGGGGTCGCGCCCTGCTGCCCGTTCCCGCCGTCGGCATAGCCGGGCTCGGTCACGGTTCCCTCCTCGCTCACGTTCGCGTCTCCACCTGCGACCGTATCGTCAGTCAACATCACGATCCGTGTGAGGGCTGTGAGCTGCCGGTGTGGCGCGCCAGGTCCGCCGGCGTGTCGACATCCGCGCCCTCCCCCGCGGCCGCGGGGACGCCGACGATGTCGAGTCCACTCAGCACCGCGCGCAGCGACGCGCCGCCGGGGTCGTCAGGCAGCGCGGCGCGCAGGCTTTCCGTGCGCCACACGCCGATCAGCCACTGCCGGTGCCCGCCGGGGTCGACCAGCACCGCACCGTCGTGCCCGCCGAGCGCGGCCCGCAGGGTGTCCACTGTGGACGAGCTGACGGCGACAAGGTCACCGGCCAGCACCGCGACCAGCGGGCTCGTCACCAGCGCGACGCCCGCCGCGAGCGCGGCAACCGGGCCGCCGCCGGGCGGGTCCTCGCGCGTCCAGCGCACCTCCGGGAATCCGCGTCGCTCCGGACCGACGACGACGACCGGCGAGGCCGCCGCCAGTGCGTCGACCGCGCGGCGCAGCAACGGCTTGCCGCCGATCTCCAGCATCGGCTTGTCCACACCGGACAGACGCCGCGCGGCACCGCCGGCGAGCACGATCCCGGCGAGGTCCCTCATCGGTCCAGGTTAGCCATGCCGCCGGTGAGCGCGGGAAAAGGGTTGGCCGCGAGAACGCCAGGGCTGATAGCGTCCGCGGGACCGTGACACCACGCGAGGAGGTGAGACCCATGAACGCGGTACCGAGGTGGGTGCTCCCCCTGTTCGTCATGGTCGGCGACTGACGTTGGTGTCGCCGGGAGCGCCCCGACAAGGCACTCCCGAAAGGCAGCAACCCATGCATACTGTGAAATTCACCGCGGAGACATCGTCGAACGGTGTCCTCGAACGCGACTTCGCTCTCGGCGAGGTCACCGGCGTGCTCTGGTCGCCGGCATCCGGCTCCGGGCACGCGCCACTGGTGCTGATGGGGCACGGTGGCGGCCTGCACAAGAAGACACCGGCGCAGCTGGCTCGTGCACACCGCTACGTGACCACCTACGGTTTCACCGTCGTGGCCCTCGACGCGCCCGGACATGGCGACCGGCCGCGCGCGGCGGAGGACGAGCAGGCCCGCGCCGACCTCCGGCAGGCTCAGGCGGCAGGCGACAGCGAGCGCTTCAAGTCGGTCAGCCTCCGCTACGGCATCGCACTGGCGGAGCGCGCCGTGCCGGAATGGCGGGCGACTCTCGACGCCCTGCGGGACCTGCCCGAGATCGGCACCGAAGCGCCGATCGGCTACGGCGGCGGCATAACGCTGGGCACCGCGATCGGTATACCGCTGACGGCGGCCGAACCCAGGATCACCGCCGCCATCTTCGGCGGCGGATTCTTCCCGCACAAGGCCCTGTTCGACGCGGCGAGACGGATCACCGTCCCGGTCCAGTTCCTGCTCCCGTGGGACGACGAGCACGTCGATCGCGACAGCGCCCTCGCGTTGTTCGACGCCTTCGCCTCGACGGAGAAGACGTTGCACGCCAACCCGGGCGATCATCGCGATGTGCGCTGGACCGGGCTCGACGACTCGTTCCTGGCCCGGCATCTGGGCCAGGCCGGCACGTAGCGCGCTACCCGACCAGTCGCGTGGCGTACGGCAGGATGTCGCCGTAGCGGACCGGGGTGACGCGCACGACCATGCCGGACTGCGGCGCCTCGATCATCATCCCGTTGCCGAGGTACAGGGCGACGTGGTGGATGCCGCTGTTGCCCCAGAACAGCATGTCGCCGCGGCGCATCTGGGACAACGGCACGTGGCGGCCGGCGGTGTACTGGTAGCCGCTGTAGTGCGGCAGTGAGACGACGCCGCCGAACGCGTAGATCATCAGGCCGGAGCAGTCGAAGCCGATCTTGCGGTAGTCGCCGTAGTAGTCGGCCACGCCGCCGTCGTGGATGCCGCGCGTGGGGCCGCCGGCGGTGCCCCCGCCCCACGCGTACGGCATGCCCAGCTGAGCCATCGCCCGCGCGACGACGCGTTCGATGACCGCGCTGGACGATCCCGTGACCGGTGGCGGCGCGGAGGCACCGCCACCGGCGCTGCCACCGTTGCCCTTACCGGCCGCGGCGAGCGCGGCCTGGCGCGCCCGCTCGTCCTCCTCGCGCTGCTTCTGCGCGAGCCAGTCCTGGTAGCGCTGCCGCTGCCCCTGCAGCCCGGCGACCCGCTGCTGCGCGGCGTAGAGCTGCTGCTCGACGGAGTCCTTCTGCGACTGGAGCTGCGCGGTCTGCGACACCTGGCTCTGCTGTGCGGCGACCGCCGCGGTCTGCGCCGTGTCGGCGTCGCGCCTGGCCTGCTGGGCCGCGGCCTGCTTCTGCTGCGCCCGCTGCAACGCGGCGCGGGCCGCACTGTCCTTGTTGGCCTTGTCGGTCTGGGCCTGCTCCATCATCTGGAGCGCGTTGAGCTGGCTGCCGCTGACCGACGACAGGAGCTGGGCGCGGGCCAGCAGGTCCTGCGGGCTGCTCGAGCCGAGGTAGGCCGAGATCGAGCCCATCGTGCTGCCCTGCTGGTAGCTGCCGGCGACGAAGCCGTCGAGCTGCTTGCGGGCGACCTCGATCTGCGCGGCGGCGGCGTCGGACTCCTTGCGCGCGGCGTCGGCGTCGGCCTGCGCCTGAGTGGCTGCGTCCTCGGCCGTCTGCTGGTCGACGAGCGCCTTGTTGGCTTGCTCCATCTTCAGCTCGACGTCGGCCTGCAGATCCGACAGCCGGGTCTCGGCGGCGGCGAGCTGGTTGGTGAGCTGGCCGACCTCGCCCGCCTTGGAGTTGGCATCGGACTGGCTGGAGTTGATCTCCGAGTCGCTCGGGTTGGGCGGCGGTGGCGGCACGGCGGCGCTGGTGCCCGTGGTGGCGAACACGGCGGCGACCGCGAATGCCGTGACGACCGCCCAGCGGGCCACTCGTTCACGCCGCGGCACAGCCACGCCTCCACCTCCGAGTTGCGACACAAGACACACTCCCGTCACAGGTGTACCAGATACACCATCAAGCACTTGAACATCGTGAGCAACAATTCCCCGATCGGGGGACCCTTTTCCCGGTGTCGTGCGTCCTACCGGCGCGACGGGGTTGAGTGAAGGAGTGCGGCGGATGACCGGGGTCCAGCGTGTCCTGGCAGGAGCAGCGGCGTTGGGCCTGATCACGCTGGTCGTCGGCACGTTCCTGCCGTGGTTCCACTCCGGCAGCGTCGAGCGGCACAGCTACCAGGCAGCGAGCCTCGCCGGGCGGCTCTCGCTGGTCGACAACGCCTTCGCCGGAGCCGCGCTGCGGATCTGGCCCGCCGTCCCGCTGCTCGCGGCGGCCTGCGCCGGCCTGTTCGCGCTCGGTCTCCTGCGCACGGGTGCAACGGTGACGGCCCTGCTCGCGATATCCGTGGGAACCGTCGCGCTGCTGGCGTGCGTCCAAAGTGGCGCGACGGGCGGGCTGGTCGGGATCACCCTGACCGGCCCGGTGACCACCGTGGCCGGCGCGATCGTCGCGCTGGCGGGTGCACTGGGGGCCGTCGCCGCCCCCCGCGCGCACCCGATGACCCGAACAGGGGGACAGCCGTGACCACACCGGACCAGCCGGGCCAGTGGCCCCAGCAGCCTGGCCAATGGCCGCAGCAGCCGCAGGGCGGATACCCGCAGGGCACCCCACCGGGCGGCTACCCCCAGTACGGGACGCAGCCCTACCCGCAGAACCCGGGATATCCGCAGGAGGGCACCGCGCCCTACCCGCAGGGCGGATACCCGCAGCAGACTCCGCCGGGCGGTTACCCGCAGAACACGCCGCCGGGCGGATATCCGCAGTACCAGCAGCCGCAGGCCGGCTACTACGGGCAGCAGCCCGGCTACCCGCCGCCCGCGCCGCCCCGCCGGAGCCACCGCGGGCTGATCATCGGCCTCGTCATCGCACTCGTCGTGCTCGCGGGCGGGGGCGTCGGCACGTACTTCGCGCTGTCCGGCAACGACTCGGGCGCCGACACACCCACCGCGGCCGCGATGAAGCTCGCGAGCTCCATCTCCAACAGTGACATCGTCGGCGTGGCGGAGAGCCTCGCGCCCGCCGAGGCGGCGCTGTTCACCGACCCGATCTCCGACGCCACGAACGAGCTGAAGCGGCTGAAGGTGCTCGACTCCTCGGCCGACCCCAAGGCGCTCAGCGGCGTCCAGGTCAAGACCGACAACCTGACCTTCGACGAGGCCGCCGCCGAGCAGGTCAACGACCACGTGACGATCACGAAGCTGACCGCGGGCACGATCACCGTCACCAGCGACCTGAGCAAGCTGCCGCTGGCCAAGGAGTTCCTCGACCAGGCCGTGCCCGGCGGCTCGCGCACGGCGCAGGGCCCCGACACCCAGACGATCAACATCGCCGACGAGGTGCGCAAGAGCGGCGAGCCGATCCGGATCGCGACCGTCAAGGTCGACGGCGAGTGGTACCCCAGCCTGCTGTACACGATCGCGGACTACGCGCTCCTCGAATCGCACCAGAAGTGGCCGACCACGTCGATCCCTGCGGCCGGCGCCGGCTCCGCCAACGAGGCCGTCAAGCAGTTGCTGCAGGCCGCGCTGGATGCGGACGTCAAGCGCGTGATCGAACTGCTGCCGCCGGACGAGATGGCCGTACTGCACGACGCGGGCCCGGCGATCCTGAACGCGGTCGGCGACGACGCCGAGCCGACCGGCGCCAAGATCATCGACCTGCAGACGCAGACCTCCGCGGTCAACGGCGGCACGCGCGCCACGCTCACGTCGCTGAAGTTCTCCGATCCCTCGGGCGAGCAGTACTCGATCACCAAGGACGGCGACTGCTACGAGGCCACCGGCGAGGGCCGCACCCAGCGGATGTGCGCCGACCAGGTGGCGGACCAGCTCGAGAGCGAGGTCGACGACTCGCTCCCCTCGTCGGTCAAGGGCGTGCTGCAGCACCTCGCCGGCGGGATGATGAGCCAGGGCATCGGCGTCATCACGACCGAGGCGGGCGGCAAGTACTACGTCAGCCCGCTGCGCACGCTCGTCGAGCAGGGCATGACCGTGCTGCGCGCCCTGCAGCCGGGCGACATCACGACGCTCATCAAGGCCGTGAACTAGCGGTTCGGGACGCAGCGGAGCCGCTTGCCCCGGGCAGGCGGCTCCGCTGCCTTGTGCGGTGTGCGTGCCGCCCTTGAACTCAAAAAAGGACAAGCGTACTGTTTGGCGTGTAGGGAGCCTGCGCCGTCCCCGCGTCTGCGGACGCCGCGCACGTGCGCAAGACTCGCTCCGTAGAACCGAACTGACACCCGGGACTCGCCCCTCGACCGCGGGGTGGTGTCCGAATTCATGGAGTTGGACGTGACCGCACCTGCCAGCAAGGACAGCTTCGGCGCCCGCGACACCCTCAAGGTGGGTGACGCCTCCTACGAGGTGTTCCGCCTCGACAAGGTGCCAGGGTCCGCGCGACTGCCCTACAGCCTGAAGATCCTGCTCGAGAACCTGCTGCGCACGGAGGACGGCGCGAACATCACCGCCGACCACATCCGTGCCCTCGGCAACTGGGACGAGCACGCCGATCCCTCGATCGAGATCCAGTTCACCCCGGCCCGCGTGGTGATGCAGGACTTCACCGGCGTGCCGTGCGTCGTCGACCTGGCCACCATGCGCGAGGCCGTCACCGACCTCGGCGGCGACCCGGACAAGGTGAACCCGCTCGCGCCCGCCGAACTGGTCATCGACCACTCGGTCATCATCGACGTCTTCGGCCGCGCCGACGCCTTCGAGCGCAACGTGGCGATCGAGTACGAGCGCAACCGCGAGCGCTACCAGTTCCTGCGCTGGGGCCAGGGCGCGTTCGACGAGTTCAAGGTCGTGCCGCCGGGCACCGGCATCGTGCACCAGGTCAACATCGAGTACCTGGCCCGCACGATCATGTCGCGCAACGGCCAGGCGTACCCGGACACCGTCGTCGGCACCGACTCGCACACCACGATGGTCAACGGCCTCGGCGTGCTGGGCTGGGGCGTCGGCGGCATCGAGGCCGAGGCCGCGATGCTCGGCCAGCCGGTGTCGATGCTGATCCCGCGCGTCGTCGGCTTCAAGCTGACCGGCGAGATTCCCGCCGGCGTGACCGCGACCGACGTCGTGCTGACGATCACCGAGATGCTGCGCAGGCACGGCGTGGTCGGCAAGTTCGTCGAGTTCTATGGCGAGAGTGTCGGCGCGGTGCCGCTGGCCAACCGCGCGACCATCGGCAACATGAGCCCCGAGTTCGGCTCCACCGCGGCGATCTTCCCGATCGACGCGGAGACCATGCGCTACCTGAAGCTGACCGGCCGCTCCCCCGAGCAGCTGGCGCTGGTCGAGGCCTACGCCAAGGAGCAGGGCCTCTGGCACGACGCGTCGCACGAGCCGGTCTACTCCGAGTACCTCGAGCTGGATCTGTCCACGGTGGTGCCCTCGATCGCCGGCCCGAAGCGCCCGCAGGACCGCATCGAGCTTTCCGACGCGAAGTCCTCGTTCCGCAAGTCGGTGCACGACTACGTCGAGGACCAGTACCCGACGCCGCACACCAAGGTCGACGAGAAGGTCGAGGAGTCGTTCCCGGCGAGCGACGCACCCGCGCTGTCCTTCGCCGACGAAGATGCCGCGCCGCTGCCCTCCGCCGCCAACGGCGCGTCGGGCCGCCCGACCAAGCCGGTCACCGTGCGCTCCGCGGAGCGCGGCGAGTTCGTGCTCGACCACGGCGCCGTCGTGATCGCGTCGATCACCTCGTGCACCAACACCTCGAACCCGTCGGTGATGCTGGGCGCCGCGCTACTCGCCCGCAACGCCGTGGACAGGGGCCTTTCGGTCAAGCCGTGGGTCAAGACGTCGATGGCGCCGGGCTCGCAGGTCGTCACCGACTACTACGAGAAGGCCGGTCTCTGGCCGTACCTGGAGAAGCTGGGCTACCACCTGGTCGGTTACGGCTGCACCACCTGCATCGGCAACTCCGGCCCGCTGCCCGAGGAGATCTCGGCCGCCGTGCAGGAGCACGACCTGACCGTGGTGTCGGTACTGTCGGGCAACCGGAACTTCGAGGGCCGGATCAACCCCGACGTCAAGATGAACTACCTGGCCTCGCCGCCTCTGGTCATCGCGTACGCGCTCGCGGGCACGATGGACTTCGACTTCGCTGAGCAGCCGCTCGGCGTCGATCAGCAGGGCAACGACGTCTTCCTGAAGGACATCTGGCCGTCGGCGCAGGAGATCCAGCAGACGATCGACTCGGCGATCACCCAGGAGATGTTCTCCAAGGACTACGCCGACGTGTTCGACGGCGGCGAGCGCTGGAAGTCGCTGCCGACGCCGGCGGGCAAGACCTTCGCGTGGGACGCGGAGTCCACCTACGTCCGCAAGCCCCCGTACTTCGACGGCATGCAGGCCGAGCCGGCGCCGGTCCAGGACATCGCGGGTGCCAGGGTACTGGCGAAACTGGGCGACTCGGTCACCACCGACCACATCTCCCCCGCAGGCGCGATCAAGGCCGACACCCCGGCAGGCAGGTACCTGTCCGAGCACGGCGTGGACCGCAAGGACTTCAACTCCTACGGGTCCCGGCGCGGCAACCACGAGGTGATGATCCGCGGCACCTTCGCCAACATCCGGCTGCGCAACCAGTTGCTGGACGACGTGCAGGGCGGCTACACCCGGGACTTCACCGTCGAGGGCGGCCCGCAGGCGTTCATCTACGACGCCGCCCAGAACTACGCGGCGGCGGACACCCCGCTGGTCGTGCTGGGCGGCAAGGAGTACGGCTCGGGCTCGTCGCGGGACTGGGCCGCGAAGGGCACCAGCCTGCTCGGTGTGCGCGCCGTGATCGCGGAGTCCTTCGAGCGGATCCACCGGTCGAACCTGATCGGCATGGGCGTGATCCCGTTGCAGTTCCCGGCCGGTGAGTCGGCCTCGTCGCTGAAGCTGGACGGCACCGAGACGTTCGACATTTCGGGCATCACGGCCCTGAACAAGGGCGAGACCCCGCGCACGGTGCGCGTCACCGCCACGAAGGGGGACGGCAGCAAGGTCGAGTTCGACGCGGTCGTCCGGATCGACACGCCCGGCGAGGCGGACTACTACCGCAACGGCGGCATCCTGCAGTACGTGCTGCGCAAGATGACACGCGCCTGAGCACCTGAGGCCGGAAGGCGCCGCGAGTCCTTTCGGGGCTCGCGGCGCCTTTTTGTTACGCCATCGCACCTACCGCGACTTCCACTGGGGGAAGGGAGTCGCACATGGTGAAAGCAGCAGCGCTCATCCGATCACACAACCGGGTGTTCTCCGACGGCTTCTTCGGTGACGCCTCGCTGGATTTCCAGACGCGCACCGCGCTGGGCAAGACGGCGCACGGTGGCAGCGATGCCGGTGAGGTACTCGCCACGATCGCACGGGTCCACGGGCACCGTGACTGGTTCACCGAGTGGTCCGCGACCGCGCGGCGCACCCAGGCGGTCGCGGAACAGGCCCGGCGCAAGGGGCACCGGGTGAGCGCGCGGTCGGCGTTCCTGCGCGCGGCGACCTACTGGGCGTGCGCGATGGACGCCGCACCGGAAGCCGGCCTGCGCGACACGTTCGCGCGCCATCGCGCCTGCTGGGACGCTTTCATCGAGGGCTCGGAGGGCGCGCACATTTCCCTCGAGGTGCCCTACGACGGCGATGTCATGCCGGGCTACCTGCTGCGCCCGGACGATTCGGGCGCCGCGCGGCCGACGCTCGTGGTGACCAACGGCAGCGACGGGTCGATCAGCGATCTGTGGAGTGGCGGGTGCGTGGCCGGGGCGCTGGAGCGCGGCTGGAACGCGTTCGTCTACGACGGGCCGGGGCAGCAGTCGATGCTGTTCGAACGGGGCATCCCGTTCCGGCCGGACTGGGAGGCCGTGCTCACGCCCGTGCTCGACGTCGTGCTCGCGCGACCGGACGTCGACAGTGAGCGGACCGCCGGGTACGGCATCAGCCAGGCGGGCTACTGGCTCACCCGGGCGCTCGTGTCCGAGCACCGGTTGCGCGCCGCCGTCGTCGATCCCGGCGTGGTGGACGTCTCCACGTCGTGGACCTCGAACCTCTCCAAGGGCATGGTCCAGCGACTCGAGGACGGGGACCGCGACGGCTTCATGAAGAACATGCGTGTCGCCGAACACATCCCCGCCCTGCGGCGGACACTCGCGTTCCGTGGCCGCCCCTACGCGCACGACGACTGGTTCGATCTGTTCACCGCGGTGCGGCAGTACCGCGTGACGCCGGAGGACGCCGCGAAGATCCGCACCCCGCTGCTGATCACCGACCCCGAGGACGAGCAGTTCTGGCCCGGCCAGCCGCGGCGATTGGCCGGCTTGGTGCCGGGTGCGGAAGTGGTCGCGTTCAGCGCCGCCGAGGGCGCGTCCGGGCACTGCGAGCCGATGGCGCGGCTACTGGTCGAGCAGCGCGTGTTCGACTGGCTCGACGGCCGCCTGGCCGGCACCGGCGGCGCGGTATAGGTCGTTATACACGCCGCTACGGGACCCGGCCGCGAAGTCGAGCGGACCGGACGCAGCCACCCCGCCGGAAAAGCCGCTCCCCGGTGGTTGTGCCACCCGCGCCCGTCGCGGCCGGCGCAACCGTCCCGGGGAGCGAAAAACTACCGCACCACCGCACCCGTCTTCGGGTCCAGCTGGACGGCGGGCGCGGGACGCCCGTGGAAGTCCAGCATGTTCCACAGCGCACCCGCACGCTCGTCGAACGACGAACCGGGAATGCGGCCGGTGAACCAGTTGTCCTCGACCAGCTTCAGTACCGACGTCTGGTCGGTCCGGGTGTGGTCCACGAAGTTCGTCCTGGCGAACGGCGAGATCACCAGCAGCGGCAGCCGCGGTCCGTAGCCGCAGCGGTCCTCGGCGTCGCCCAGCGTGGTCTTCTCCGAGCTGCACATCGCCGTGTCCTGGGCCGCGTCCTGTGAGCCGTTGACAATCTTCGAGTCGACGTGGTCGTACCAGCCGTCCGAGTCGTCGTAGGCCAGCACGATCGCGGTGGAGTCCCAGTCCTTGGAGTGCTGGATCTTGTTGATCTCGCTCACCACGAACTGCTGCTCGTCCAGCGGGTCCGAGTAACCGGCGTGCCCGTCCTGGTACTCCGGCGCCTTGAGGAAGCTGACCGCGGGCATGCTCCCGGCCTGCAGCGCCGAGTCGAAGTCGGTGATGTCGTACTGGTGGTTGGCCTGGTCCGTCTGCCCAATCGCGGCCACCGAGCTCGGCGGCAGGTGCTTCTCGTTCGCGGTCGACTCGTAGTACTGGAACGGCTCATGGTGCGGGCTGTAGTCGACGGCCGGGATGCCGCCGATGTTGTTGTGCGTCTGCCCGCACACGGCGTACCCGTTCGCAGTGCCGGTCGGCCGGAAGCCGCCCTGGAACCAGCCCCACGTGACGTGCTGCTTGTTCAGCAGGTCGCCGATGTTCTCGCCCTGCATCGCACCGAGGTTGTCGGTCGCGGTGTGGTTCTTGTCCGAGCAGTCGTCGAACGCCGGGTCCGGGTCGTTGATGACCGTGCCGACACCGTTGCGGTCCGGCGAGGCGACCACGTAGGAGTCGCTGACCGGCTTGTGCGTCTTGGGGTCCACGGCCTGGATCCCGTGCGTCTGCCCGGAGATCAGGTTGATCGCGCCCGGGGTGGAGGGGCCGAAGGTGGTGTCGAACGAGTTGTCGCTCAGCGCGTAGTGCTGCGCGTAGTTCCACATGCCGGTGACGGTGTTGCCGTCGTAGTAGTCCATGACCAGGCCCGGCTCGCCGAACAGGACGGGCTGCCCGGTGCACTTGTCCGTCTCGGTGTTCTCGACGAACTTGTCCATCTTGCCGCCGTCGAACGCCGTCTGCTCCGGACCGTAGTTGTGGTTCTGGTCGCAGGTCAGCGCCTGGCCCGGGGACAGCCGCTTAGGGTCGTAGGCGTTGGGGTTGTCCTGCAGCAGATGCGGGTTGAGCCCGTCGACGTTCGGCGTGCCCTTGGCGGCGTGGAACGGCGTGCCGTCCGTGTTCGCCGCGTTCGGGTAGGTGCCGAAGTAGTGGTCGAACGAGATGTTCTCGCCGAAGATCACCACGACGTGCTTGATCGGCGTCGCCGTGTGCATTCCCCCGGCGTGCTGCGGCTGGAACTGCTGCGCGTCCGCGCCGCCGACCGACGTGGTGACCGCGATGGCCACGCCGGCCGCCGCGGCGAGCGCACCGCCGCTTAGCACGATTCGCTTACGGCGCTTGCCGAAAGCTCTGTCCACTGTGTCCTCCTGGTGGTGGGAGCCGGATTCCCTCCGGTCAGGCGAGCATCGCCCGGCCGAAGTGGTCGTCGGGCCCGGTCACGCCGGGCAGTGCGAAGAAGTAGCCGCCGCCGAACGGTGAGATGTAGTCGGTCAGCGGCTCGTCGATCAGTCGCGTTTGGACGGCCTCGAACTGCCTCGCGATGTCCTGCTGGTAGCAGGTGAACACGAGCCCCATGTCGAGGTTGCCGTTGTCGTCGATGCCCCGGTCGTAGTTGCAGGCGCGGCGCAGGATGCGGCTGTCGTCGGTCTCCCGGGTACGGGGGTTGGCCAGCCTGATGTGGCTGGTGAGCGGGATGACGGTGCCGACGGGGTCCTGTGCGTACTGCGGGATGTCGCTCTCCTGCGCCCCGTCCAGCGGCGCCCCGCTGTCGCGGCGGCGGCCGAACATGTTCTCCTGCTCCGAGAGAGACACGCGGTCCCAGAACTCGACCAGCATGCGGATCAGCCGGATCACCTGGTAGGTACCGCCGGTGGCCCACGCGGGTTCCGGTGCCGTACCCGGCACCCACACCAGCCGGTCCAGCTCGGCCGGACGCGGGTTCGCGATACCGTCCTTGAAACCCATGAGGTTGCGTGGTGTGCCGTCCGGGCGTGGCGGGGAGCCGAACCCGTTGATCTTCCACCGGGCCTGCATGGCGCCGCGGGTGGCGCGGGCGATGTCGCGCAGCGCGTGCAGCACGGTGTCGGTGTCGTCGGCCGCGAGCGTCATGCTGAGGTCACCGTGGCATTGCGCGGGGTCGAGCGCGTCGTTCGGGAACGTCTTCATATCCGTCAGCCGCGCCGGCTTCTTGTCCGCCAGGCCGTAGCGGTCGTCGAACAGCGAGGCCCCGACCCCCAGCGTGACGGTGAGGTTCCCGGCCGGAACGGTCGGGCCGAGCACGCCCGAGTCGGCCGGGGGCGCCGTGATGCCGACAGCCGTGGGCGCGCCGCCACTGGTCAGGAACCGGGCGCGGTCGGTGATGGCCCGGAACAGGTCGGTCAGCTCGGCGCGGTTCGCGGCGACCGTGTCGAACGAGGCGACGATCGTCTGCGCGGCTGGTGGGCGCAGGATGCCGGACTGGCGTGCGGCGTGGAACGGCAGGTTCCCCGCGGCGGCATGCGCGGGTTGGGCGCCCCCGGTCGCGGCGACCGCGCCGCCGGCGCCCGCGGCCGCGACCCCGGCACCCACGACGGCGCCACGCAGGAAGGAGCGGCGGCCGACGTGCGCGGTCACGAGACCCTCCTCGGCTCGGTGATCGCGGCCACCGGCGCGAGCAGTTCGGTCAGCTCGCTCACATCGGCATCGATCTTCTCGCGCTGCGGTCCGCTGAGCTGGTTCACCGGCGTCCAGCCTCCGCCCGGCCGTTGCGCCGACCGCAGTGCGGCGTCGGTGCGGTCGATCCAGCCGTCCACTTGGGACAGTTGCGGCAGCCGCGGCACGAGCAGCGGCCGCAGCACGTTCAGCACGGCACGGGTGCCGTCGAGGTTGGCCAGCGCGGTGGCGAGGTTGGTGCCGCTGCCGTAGTCGGTGCGGGCGGTGAGCTCGAACTGCAGGGTGTTCTCAATGATCTCGTGGGCGCGCAGGCCGAGATCGTTCGGATCGATCTGGAGGCCGGCGAAGGAGTCCCGCAACCCGTGCACGTCGGTGCCGAGCCGGTCGGCGACGGCCGCGAGCGCGGTCATGTCCTCCCCGTGCCAGAGGCCGTGTTCGAGCCGGTGGAAGCCGGTGAAGTCCTCGTCGGTGACGCCGCCCGGCAGCCCGTCGGCGGTGCCGTTGATCGCGCCGTCGGAGTCGCCGAACGCGTCGTAGGCGGCGCCGAGCCGTTCATAGGTGAGGTGCGCGGTCAGCCACGCGGTCTCGCTCTCATCCCGGTCGCCGGAGTGCACCGCGGCCCGCAGCGCGTCGGTCTGCGTGACCAGCGTGCCGAGCCCGGTGCCGACGTAGTCCTGGTAGGAGCGCAGCGCGCCCAGCAGGTCGTTGCGGGTGACCGGCACGACGGCCGGTCCGGACCTCTCGTCGCCGCCGGCGATCGTGACGGCCGGGCCGACGATCGGGTCGGTCTCCTCGGGCGCGCACCGGAAGGCGTAAGACCCGTTGCCGAGCGTCACCCGCATGGTCCGGGTCGTGCCCGCACCGAGTCCCTCGACCTCGCCGAACACCGTGCCGGTAGCGGGGTCGATCAGGTCGGCCTCGGCGGTCACCGACCCGGTGTTGTGCAGCTGGAACGTCTGGGTGCCCGGCTTCGGATCGGTCCAGCCCACTCCGCACGACGAGCGCGACACCGAGATCACCGTATCCCCGGCGGCCTCCGTCCGGCCGGCCCGGTCGGCCACGATCGCGGTCCCCAGTGCGACGACCATCAGCGCGAGCAACGCGCCCACCAACCACCGCGACACCCTGCTCCTATCCCTCGTACGGATGACAACCGCGAGCGGAGCGTAAGTGGCGTGGGTGAACTTCTCCCTGCTTACGAGCCTTCGTGCGGAAGGTTCAGCGAGTGTTCACGCGCGATTTCCCGCCATTGGGTCCAAATCGGATATAAAGTGCGGTTCGCCGGAAAGCGGCTATTCGCGGCGGGACAGTACGAAGATGGGGAGTTCCCGGCCCGCTTTCGCGCGCTCCATCCCATACCCCGGCCAGAATTCGAGCACCCGGGCCCACAGCTCGTCGTACCGCTCACCCTTGACCGGGGTGGCGGTGACCGGGATCTCGCGGCCCCGCACCGCCACCACGGCCTGAGCGTTGGCACGCAGGTTGAACGTCCAGCCCGGGTCGCGGGGGCGGCCCCAGTTGGAGCCGACCAGCACGAAATCGTCGCCGTCGGGGAAATACAGGAGGTTGGCGCCGCGCGGCTGCCCGCTCTTGCGGCCCACGGTGGTGAGCCGCAACGAGGGCAGCCCGGCGATGCCCAGCAGGCTCACCCGGCCGCCGAAGAGGACGTGCAGCCGGGTGTCCACCCAGATGATGGGCTTCGTCAGCCTCATGACCCAGGCGAGCGTGCCGAGCTTGCGGGCCAGTGCGGTAAGCGGGTTCACGGCTCTATTCGATCACGCCGCGCCGCTACCCCTGCGCCCGCGACAGCGACACCCCGAAGCGGTTCTCGCTGTCGGTCCACCAGCGTTCCAGCCCGAACCCGCTCTCGGACAGTTCCGCGGCCACGCCGTTCGGCCGGAACTTCGCCGAGATCTCGGTGCGGATGTACTCGCCCTCCGCGAAGTCCACCACCAGGTCCGCACCCGGGATGCGCACCGTCATGTCCGCGCGCGCCCGCAGGCGCATCTCGATCCACTCGTTGCCGGCGTCCCAGTAGGACTCGTGCGTGAACCGGCTCGGGTCGAAGTCCGCGCCCAGCACGCGGTTGACCACGCGCAGCACGTTCAGGTTGAACTCCGCGGTCACGCCGGCCGCGTCGTCGTAGGCGCGGACCAGCACGCCGGGGTCCTTGACCAGGTCGGTGCCGAGCAGGAGCCACTCCCCCTCGTTGAGCACGTCCCGCACCGAGCGGAGGAACTTGATCCGGTCCGCGGGCAGGAAGTTGCCGATCGTGCCGCCCAGGAACGCCACCACGCGCGGCGGCTCGCCCGGCAGCAGGCCGAGGTGCTCGGTGAAGTCGCCGACGACACCACGCACCTCCAGACCCGGATAGTCCGCCCGGATCGCCTCCACTGCCTCGGCGAGCGCGGACTCCGACACGTCCAGCGGGACGAAGGTGCGCAGCGTGCCGTGCTGGCGCAGGCCGTCGAGCAGCAGGCGCGTCTTCTCGCTCGACCCGGAGCCCAGTTCGACCAGCGCGTGGGCAGCCGTGACGCGCGCGATCTCGCCGGCCTCGCGCGCCAGCACCTCACGCTCGGCCCTTGTCGGGTAGTACTCGGGCAGGCGCGTGATGTCCTCGAACAGCTCGCTGCCGCGCGCGTCGTAGAACCACTTGGCGGGCAACGTTTTCTGCCTGGCCGACAGGCCCGACCGCACATCCACCCGCAGCGCCTCGGTGAGGTCGCCGGGGTCGCGGTGCACGTCCAGTTCAAGCTCGCTCATCGGGTATGGCTCCATTCGGCGTGGACGGGAACGAGGTCGGTGCTGCCGTGTCGCGCGACGACGGCGTGGCCCTCGGGTACGGGGATCCAGCCCGGCTCGGTGTCGGTGGGTTCGGACGCGATCACCACGGCGCCGCCGCTCTCGCGGTAGGACAGCGCGTGGGTCCAGGCCGTGGCGACCACGACCTCGCCATCGGTGAGCAGGAAGTTGAGCCGCGAGCCCGGCGCGGCCTGCTCCACCTGGCGGATCAGCTCGGTGGTGGCGGCGACGGGCTCCTCGCCGGCGTGCAGGCGCTCCCGCAGCAGCGCCCACAGCACCGCCGAGTCGGTCGGTGCGTCGAGCGTCAGCAGGTCGGCGACCGGGAGTTTCCCGGCCGGCGCGGTCATCGAGTGCGGCCAGCCGGTGACACGGCCGTTGTGGCTGAACAGCCACCGGCCGTCCGTGAACGGCGCGCACGCGGCCTCCATGGACGGCATGCCGACGGTTCCGTTGCGCACCGCGGCGACGAACGCCCCGGCCCGCACCGAGCGGGCGAGCCGGGGGGCGTCGTCGTCGGCCCAGATCGGGGTGACGCGCCGGTAGCGCACCGGTGCCGCGTCCTCGCCGTACCAGGCGAGGCCGAAGCCGTCGGCGTTCACCGTGCCGCCGCCGCGCATGTCCGCCGGGGCGTAGGACTGGTGCAGCAGCGAGTGCGGCGCGTCGAACACCAGGTGCGCCGGCGAGCACGGCGGCCCGAGATACGCGAGATGCCTACACATCGTCCGCGTCTCGCGCGCAGCGGAACCCGGCGAAGATCTGCCTGCGGATCGGGTAGTCCCAGTTCCGGAAGGTGCCGCGGATCGCGGCCGCGTCGGTGCCGAACGAGCCGCCGCGCAGCACCTTGTACTCGGGGCCGAAGAACACCTCGGAGTACTCGCGGTACGGGAACGGGGCGAATCCGGGGTAGCCGCGGAAGTCGGTGCTCGTCCACTCCCAGACGTCGCCGATCAGCTGGTGCGCCCCGTAGGCCGACGCACCCGCCGGGTACGCCCCGGCCTCGGCCGGGCTCAGGTGACGTTGCCCGAGGTTCGCGTGCTCCGGCGTGGGTTCGTCGTTGCCCCACGGGTAGCGGCGCGACTCGCCGGTGGCCGGGTCGAACCGGGCGGCCTTCTCCCACTCCGCCTCCGTGGGCAGCCGCTTGCCCGCCCACGCGGCGTAGGCCTGCGCCTCGTAGAACGACACGTGCAGCACCGGCTGGCCCGGCGGCACCGGCTCGTCGACGCCGAACCGGGTGCGCCACCAGCCGTCCGGCTCGCGGCGCCAGAACCGGGGTGCGGTGATCTCGTGCGTCGTGCGGTATTCCCAGCCCGCGTCACTCCACCACTGCCGCTGGTCGTACCCGCCCGCTTCGAGGAACCGGACATAGTCACCATTCGTGACCGGGGTGGTGTCGAGGAAGAACGCGTCGACGGCGACCTCGTGCGCGGGCCGCTCGTTGTCCAGCGCCCACGGCTCGACGCTGGTGCCCATCAGGAACGGGCCCGCCGGGATGTACACCTCGCCGGGCAGCGCGCCGCCGCGGCGGCCGGGCGCGGGCGGCGCGTGCAGCACCGGCTCGCCCTTGCGTAACTGATGAGTGGCCAGCATCGTCTCGTCGTGCTGCTGTTCGTGCTGGGTGATCATGCCGAAGGCGAACGCCGCCTCGGTGAGCCTGCGCCCCTCCAGCGGCGCCTTCTCCAGCACGTCGAAGGCCTTCGCGCGCACCTCGCGCACATACGCGCGCGCTTCCGCCGGACCCAGCAGCGGCAGTGCGGGCCGGTCGGCCCTCGGATGCTGGAACGCGTCGTACAAGTCGTCGATGTCGGGACGCAGCGGCTCGCGGCCGCCGACGTCGCGCACCAGCCACAGTTCCTCCTGGCTGCCGATGTGCGCGAGGTCCCACACCAGCGGCGACATCAGCTTCGAGTGCTGCCGCACCAGGTCGGCGTCGTCGACGGCGTCGGTGAGCACGCCGCTGCGCTCCCGTGCACGGGTGAGCGCACGCGCCGCGTGGTCGCGCAGGTCGTCGTGGCTCATCTCGCGCAACAGGCTCGGCGCCTCGGTTCGTGTTCCGGTCACAACTACACCCCTCCCGCGCGCACAAGCCCCTGCGCGCTCTCGCTGATCTCGGTGATCGTGGCTGAGGGCAGCCCGGTACGGGTCAGCTCCGCGCAGGCCAGGTCCACCACTTTCCGCGCCACGGCGGCGATTTCCTTGTCCGCGAGGCCGAACCTCGCCGCGCACTCCCACTTCCCTTCCACGGGCTCGCAGATCTCCAGCACCTTGTCCACAGTGGATGGACGGTCGAGCAGGGCGGTCATCAGCGCCACCGGATGCAGCCACCGCTCGCGCGGCTGCGCGTCCAGGTACCGCACCTCGAGATAGCCGTGCGGCCGCACCGGGGTGAACATGGTGCTCAGGTGATAGTCGAGATCGGCCAGTGTCGGCGGGCCGAACACGGCCGCGGCGCCGCGGCGGGCGACCCAGTCGTCGAACGTCAGCCCGTCGGACACGTCCCACGGCCCCTCTTCGCGCCGCACCACCATCAGCGGCGTGTCCATCAGCCGGTTCGCCCACGCGGCGGCCGGATCCGGCGCCGGGCCCGCCGCGTACGTGCGCGCCCGCTCCGTGTCCATCACCGCGAGCCAGCGCGCGGAGGCCTTTCCGGTGTCCCGCCCGGCATGCGTGCGCGAGTTCGCGAACGTGGCCAGCAGCGGCGGCCCCAGCGCGTGCACCGCGGCCCAGCGTTGCGCGATGCCGTCCCGTTCCCCGCTGTCCACGCAGATCTGCAGGCCCGCCGTGCTGCACATCATCGTCACGCCACCCGGGCCCATCGTGTTGAAGCGGCGCTCCATGGCGGCGTAACGCTCGGTGTTCAGAACCCTGGTGGGCGACCGGAATTGATCGATGCCGGTTTCGCCAAGGGCGAACCCGGCTCGGGCCAGCAGATCGGTCAGATAGGAGAGATCGGCGGAGACCACATCCGCGAGGACACTCAGGGATTCCTGCGGTAGCGCGGATATCTCCACCTGGCCGCCAGGCTCGATGGTGAGCGGGGAGCCGGCGGGCAGCGGTTGCGCGGGGCTGTGCGGGTGGAGGGTGCGCGGGGCGTGGCTGCCCAGCGCGCGGGCGAGATCTTGCGGGTCGAGGGGTCTTCGGGTGTTGTCGGCGTAGTGCACGGTGTACTCGAGTTCCACTCCGAGCAGCCGTGGTGGCCCGTGCTTGAAGCACACGGACGCGACATAAGCCTCACCGGCCGCGCGATCGGAGATGACCGTCGCCGAGAGTTCGGCGACTCCGCTGGCACGACCGGTGCACCCGTAGACGTGGCGAACAGCTGTCATGTCACACCTGTCCTATCGGTGGGAGCACTTGCCTTCGGACGCTACACGGGGGGTACGACAATTTCAGGACCGAAGCGACGCCACAGTACGTACGTACGGATTGCGTAATAACTACCCGGGGTGACAGGATCGGGGAATGCCACGGGTCAGTCAGGATCACCTCGACGCGCGCAGGCGCCAGATCCTCGACGGTTCGCGTATGTGTTTCGCGCGCTATGGCTACGAGGGTGCCACGGTACGGCGGCTGGAGGAAGCGACCGGGTTGTCCCGCGGCGCGATTTTCCACCATTTCCGTGACAAGGAATCGCTGTTCCTCGCCCTCGCGGAGGAGGACGCGGCCAGGATGGCGGACGTGGTCGCGGCGCAAGGCCTGGTGCAGGTCATGCGCGACTTGCTGTCCGGAGCCAGCCCACACCCGGCCGACTGGCTCGGCACGCGCCTGGAGGTGTCCCGCCGGCTGCGGACGGACCCCGAGTTCCGGGGGCGCTGGGCCGAGCGCTCGCAGCAACTCACCCTGGCCACCCGCCAGCGCCTGCTACGCCAGCGCGAGGCGGGCAACCTCCGCGACGACGTCGACGTGGACGTGCTCACCTCCTACCTCGAGCTCGTCCTCGAGGGACTGGTATCGCACCTCGCGATGGGCCTGCCCGCCGACGATCTCGGCCCGGTGCTGGACCTGGTCGAGGAGAGCGTGCGCCGCCACCGGGTTCGTGCTTCATTGGAGTCATGAACCTGCTCGACGCGCACGGCCTCGCCCTGCGCGAGTTCGACCAGACCGTGCACCGGATCGAAGCCGATCAATGGGACGCGCCGACCCCGTGCACCGACTGGAGCGTGCGCGACCTGCTGAACCACCTGGTGTCCGAGCAACTGTGGGTCCCGCACCTGCTGGCCGGCGCGACCCTCGCGGAGGTCGGCGACCGCTACGACGGCGACGTACTCGGCGACGACCCCGTAGCGGCATGGGAGTCCTCGTCAAAGGCCGCGCGCGAGGCATGGACCGCCCCTGGCGCCACGAACCGCCGCGTACACCTCTCCTTCGGCGAGTCGGATGCCGACGACTACGGCTGGCAGATGACCGTGGACCTCGCCGTGCACGCCTGGGACCTCGCCGCCGGAATCGGCGCACCACAGCCGATCCAGGACGACGTCGCCGACGCCGTGCTGCGCGTGATCGGCCCCCAGGTCCCGGCATGGCAGGGCATCGGCATCTTCGCGCCGCCGGTCCCGGTCGCGGACGACGCCCCGGCAGCCGACCACCTGGTCGCGCTGCTGGGCCGCGACCCGGGGCAAGCACGACGCCGCTGAGTTTGCCGGGTGGCCGCTCATCGCTGCAGTTGCGCCACCAGCAACGCCAGGCGCTGTCCTTGCCGGTCCGGGCGGAGGCGGCCGTCGCGGTTCAGGGTGATGAGGCCGTGCAAGGCGCTCCACGCCACCTCGGTGAACGTCTCCGGGTCCCGGTCGCCCGCCAGGTCCGCGAACACCGCCGCCAGTGCCGCGAAGGCGGCCCGCAGCGGTTCCGGGGTGTTCGGGGCGCCGAAGGCCAGCGTCGTGGCCCTGGCGAACATCGCGTCGTAGAGCACGGGGTTCGCGGTGGCGAAGTCCGCGTAGGCCCGCAGGACCGCCGCGAGTGCGGCGTGGGTGCCGGTCGCGCCGGTGCGGGCGTCCTCCAGGCGGGCCGCCAGTTCCGCGAAGCCCTCCAGTGCCACCGCCTCGACGATGGCGTCCTTGCCTTTGAAGTGGCTGTACAGCACGGGCTGGCTGTACTCGATGCGCTCGGCCAGGCGACGGGTCGTGACCGCCTCCCAGCCTTCGGACTCGGCGAGCTGCCTGGCCACGTCGATGATCAGCTGGTGCCGCTGCGCTCGCTGCCGTTCCCGCCGCTCCTGCACGGACATGGCCCGGAGTCTAGCTGCGCTAGCGTTGTGAGTGCGATTCGTGAACCCGGGCGACTCCCGCCCGGCACGACGATCATCGCTATCATGGACAGCACCGCAGCCACGTTTTCCGAGGAGTGACACTTTTCGTGCGCGACGCGCCGTCACCTGGTGACAGTACTGAGCCGGGTGACGAACCCGGCTTACCCGACCACCATCCGGGCCGTGGCCGAACGGGTGGTGAAGCCTGATGGATGTGCTGCTGTCGGTACTGGGGGTGCTGCTGTTCCTGTTGCTGACGGCCGCCACCGGGCTGGCGGTCGCGGCCGAATTCTCGCTGACCGCGCTCGAACGTAGCACCGTCGACGCCAACGTCCGGCAGGTCGGTGACCGCCGGTCCGAGACCGTCCGCAAAGCACACTCGACGCTGTCGTTCCAGCTCTCCGGCGCGCAAGTCGCGATCACGCTGACCACGCTGGTCACCGGTTACCTCGCCGAGCCCCTGATCGGCAGCCTGGTGCGCCCCGTGCTCACCGCGATGGGCCTGTCCGAATCGGTCGCGGAGGGCGGCTCGCTGGTCATCGCGCTGCTGATCGCCACTGCGCTGTCGATGGTGCTCGGCGAGATGGTGCCGAAGAACATCGCCGTCGCCCGGCCGCTGGCCACCGCGCGCGCCGTCATGGGCTATCACTCGCGGTTTTCCGCGCTGTTCCGCTGGCTCATCACGCTGATGAACAACAGCGCGAACTTCGTGGTGCGCAAGTTCGGCGTCGAACCGCAGGAGGAGCTCCGCTCGGCCCGGTCGCCGCAGGAACTCGGCTCGATCGTGCGTACCAGCGCCGAAAGCGGCACGCTCGACACCTCGACGGCCGCACTGCTGGACAAGTCGCTGCGGTTCGGCGGCCGCACCGCCGACGAGCTGATGACGCCGCGCGTGCAGGTCGAGTCGCTCACGGTGGACGACACGATCCACGACCTGATCGCGCTCTCCCGCCGCACCGGGCTGTCCCGGTTCCCGGTCGCGCGTGAGGATCTCGACGACGTACAGGGCGCGGTGCACGTCAAGCAGGCCTTCGTGGTCCAGGCCGGCGAGCGCGCCACCACCAAGGTCGGCACGCTCATGCGCCCGGTGCCGACCGTGCCCGAGTCACTGTCCGGCGACGCGCTGCTCTCGCGGCTGCGGGCCTCGCGGTTCCAGATCGCGATGGTCGTCGACGAGTACGGCGGCACCGCGGGGCTGGTGACGCTGGAGGACGTGGTCGAGGAGATCATCGGCGATGTCCGCGACGAGCACGACGAGGGCGAGGCCCCGGCGTCGCGCCGCCTGGACACCGACACCTGGATCGTGTCCGGCCAGCTTCGCGCGGACGAGGTCAGCGAGCTGACCGGGTTCCGCATGCCCGAGGGCGACTACGAGACCATCGCCGGCCTCGTGCTGGAGCGGCTGGGCAGGATCCCGGTCGCCGGCGAGGGCGCCGACGTCGGCGGGTGGCGGCTGACCGTGGTCGAGATGGACCGGCACCGGATCGCGGAGCTGAGCGTGCACCGGCTGGAGCCCCGGCCCGCCGCGGCGCGCGACGAGGGGGCGGCCCGGTGAACGACTGGCTCGCCATCTTCCTCGTCGTCGTCCTGTTGCTCGCCAACGCCTTCTTCGTCGGCGCCGAGTTCACCCTGATCTCCTCGCGCCGGGACCGGCTCGAGGCGCTGCTCGAACAAGGCAAGACCCGCGCGAGGATCGTCATCAACGCGAGCAGGCACGTGTCGCTGATGCTCGCGGGCGCGCAACTGGGCATCACGATCTGCTCGCTGCTGCTCGGCCGCCTCGGCGAGCCCGCGGTGGCGAACCGGCTCGGCGGGTTCTTCGCGCTGCTGCACATCCCGGACGTCGTCCTGCACGCGTTCTCGTTCGCGATCGCGCTGGCGTTCATCACGATCCTGCATGTGCTGATCGGCGAGATGGTCCCGAAGAACCTCGCCATCGCCGACCCGGAACGGCTCGCACTGTGGCTGGTGCCGGTGCACGTCGCGTGGATCAAGGTCGCCAACCCGTTCATCTGGCTGCTGAACTTCGTGTCGAACTCCTTGCTGCGCCTGGTGAAGATCGAGCCGAAGGACGAGCTGGAGACCGCCTACACCTCCGCCGAGCTCGCCGAGCTGCTCAGCGAGTCGCGTCGCGAGGGGCTGCTGGAGCAGTCCGAGCACGAGCGGCTGAGCCAGACGTTGTCGTCGGCGGCGAAGACGGTCGGCGATGTCCTGGTGCCGATGGGAAAGCTGACCACGCTGTCGCCTGCGCCCACGGTCGGCGACATCGAGCGGGCCGTGTCCACCACGGGGTTCTCGCGCTATCCGCTGTGCTCCGGCGCCGGTGAGCTGATCGGCTACCTGCACGTGAAGGACGTGCTGGACCAGATCGACGACGACCCGTCGACGACCATCCCGGCGGCCAAGACACGCTCGCTGACCGACCTGCCCGTGCACGCGCGGCTCGACGAGGCGCTGTCGGCCATGCGCAAGGACGGTACCCACCTGGCGCGTGCCCTGGATGCCGACGGCAAGGCGGTCGGCGTGGTCGCGCTGGAGGATCTGGTCGAGGAGTACGTCGGCACCGTGCGGGACGGCACCCACGTCGCGGCATGATGGATGCCGTGCCGGTACTGGGGCAGGACGAGTGGCTCGCCCGCGAGGCGGCGCACGCCGAGCGCGTGCGGCGCTGGACCGAGCCGTACCAGCGGCGCCGGGCACGCGGCGAGAAACACCCGGTGCACGACTTTCTCTTCCAGTACTACTCGCACCGGCCGGCACACCTGCGACGGTGGCAGCCGGGGCCGGGCATCGTGCTCGCGGGCGCCCGGGCGCGCCGGTTCCTGGAGCGGCCGGACTACCGCGAGGTCGAGGGCGGAGTCACGCTCGACCTCGCGGCCTTCACCCCCAAGCGAGCCGGCACGACGCGGTATCTGTTGCGGCTGCTGGAGAACACAGCATCCCGGACGCCTCGGCTGAACTGCTTCGGGTTGCACGAGTGGGCGATGGTGTACCGGCAGAACGCCGATCAGGTGCGGCACAACCAGCTGCCGCTGCGGCTCGGCTCGCCCGGCACCGACGCGGTGGTCGACTCGCTGGACATCCGGTGCGCGCATTACGACGCGTTCCGCTTCTTCACCGCTCCCGCGCGTCCCCGCAACACGCTGCAGCCGACCCGTGAAACACAGCCGGATCTGGAACAACCGGGCTGCCTCCACGCGAACATGGACGTTTACAAGATCAGTTACAAGCTCGGCCCCTTCGTGCCGGCGGAACTGGTGGCCGACTGTTTCGAACTGGCCGCCGAGATCCGTGAGCTGGACATGCGCGCCAGCCCGTACGACCTGTCGGACCTCGGCTACCAGCCGGTCCGGATCGAGACGCCCGCTGGTCGCGCCGAGTACGCCCGGGCGCAGGCCCGGTTCGCCCGCCGCGCCGCACCCCTGCGCGACCGCCTGATTTCGCAGTGCAACTATTTACTGAGCCGCGCCCCGGAAAATTAGTCGAAGTCGTCACAGTGTGTTCCGGCGTGTCGACTACCATCACATTTTCCTAACGACCGACCCCTGTTAGGGTGAACGCGTTTGACCCGCGCACACGAAGAGTTGGAAGGACAGCGATGGGGCGTCACGCCCGGGACGAGGACCCCGTTCCCCGCCGCACGGACAGACCCTCGGAGTCGCGCAGGCCGGTGACGGGCGGTCCGCCGCGACAGGCGAGTGGCAGCAGGCCGGTGCAGCCGGGCCAGCCCCGCCCCACGGCGCAGCCGGGGATCCCCCGCCCCGCGACGCAGCCTTACCCGCCACGCCCGACAGACTCCTTCGCGCCTCGCCCCACGGACCACTTCACGCCCCGCCCCACGGACTCCTCCGCGCCTCGCCCCACGGACCACTTCACGCCCCGCCGCGCGGACTCCTCCGCGCCCCGCTCCACGGACCACTTCCCGCCGCGGCCCGCCGAGCCTCTCCCAGCGCGCCCCGCCGAGCCTGCGCCACCCCGCTCCACGGACGTCGCCGGCTCCCGCTTCGCGGACGCTGCCCCGGCCCGCATCACGGCGGATCCGTTCCCGCCTCGTCCCGCCGGTGAACTGTTCCGGCCCGGCCGCCCTTCGGGCGCGCACCCGGCCGACAGCACGACCGCCGGCTCCGGGCGCGCCGCACCACGCGACTCCCGCCGGCACGTCGAGGCCGAGCGTGCCCGCCGCTCCCCCGGCGAGACGACCGGCAGCCACCGGACCGTCGGCGAAACCGCCACCGGCCCGCGTCGCGTCACCGACACCGGCAGCACCCGGATCATCGGCACCGGTTCTCCGGCCCGCGTGGGCGAGACGACCGAGCACCGCTCGCGGGTGAGCGCCGGGCAGACGGCCACCGGGACCCACCGCGCCATGGGGAAGGTCGCCGGGCGGCGCCGGATCGCCAAGTGGCCCATCGTCGCCGGGGGGTTCGTGGTGCTCCTCGTCGTCGGGCTGCTGGGCTGGGGCTGGGCGAACAATGTGCTCAACAGCCGCGCCGAGGCACAGGCCAACGGGTGCGCGGACGGCGACGCGACGATGAAGGTGCTCGTCACGCCGACCGTCGAGAAGCCCGTCGAGGCCGCCGCCGCGCGCTGGAACCAGGCCAGGACCGTCGTGCACGCGCACTGCATCCACGTCGACGTGACGCCGATGGCCTCCGACCACGCGCTCGGCGCGCTGACCGGCAATGTCGACTCGATCGGCGGGATGCCCGCGGCCTGGATCGCCGAGAACTCGCCCTGGATCGGCCAGTTGCAGACGACCAAACCGGCCGTGATCGCCGCCCCGGCGGAGTCGGTCGCGTCCGCGCCCTCGGCGGACTACCAGTTCGTCGGCCTCACCGGAACCACCCTCGACGAGGTGCAGGCCCGCGCGGCACAGGTGTTCCGCGACTACCTTCGCGAACCGGCCCAGCGGGCCGACTTCGCCGCGGCGGGCCTGACCTCCGGTTAGGCCAGGTTGAACGTGTCCGGGTCCGGCCCGGTGCGCGTCCCGTTGTCGAGTTCGCCGATCGACGTGAGATCGTCAGGCGACAGTTCGAAGTCGAACACCTCGAGGTTCTCCTGGACCCGCGACGCCGTGGCCGATTTCGGGATCACGATATTGCCCAGCTGAAGGTGCCAGCGCAGCACGATCTGGGCCGGAGTCTTGCCGTACTTCGACGCCAGCGCGGTGATCGTCTCGTCCTTGAGCAGCGTGCCCTTCGCGAGCGGGCTCCACGCCTCGGTCGCGATGCCGTGCTCGGCGTGGAACATCCGCAGTTCGGCCTGCTGCAGATACGGATGCAGCTCGACCTGGTTGACCGCGGGCACGATGCCGGTCTCGTCGAGCAGCCGCCGCAGGTGCGGGACGTGGAAGTTCGACACGCCGATCGCGCGCACACGGCCGTCGGAGTAGAGCTTCTCCAATGCCTGCCAGGTCTGCACGAACCTGTCTCGTGCGGCCACCGGCCAGTGGATGAGGTACAGGTCGAGGTACTCCAGGCCCAGCTTGGCGAGGCTCGCGTCGAACGCGCGCAGGGCCGAATCGTAGCCGTGGTCGGAGTTCCACAGCTTGGTGGTGATGAACAGCTCGTCGCGAGCCAGGCCCGCGGCGCGCAGCGCTTCCCCGACGCCCTCCTCGTTGCGGTATGCGGCGGCGGTGTCGATGCTGCGGTACCCCGCGTCGAGCGCGGTCTGGACCACCTTCGCGGTCTCCTCCGGCGGCACCTGGAACACGCCGAATCCGAGCTGCGGGATCGCGACGCCGTTGTTCAGTGCGAGGTCGGGAACGGATGTCATGTAGTTACGTTCCTTACGTCGTTGCGGGTGTGGTCGCTGGCGTCCCCGATCCTGCCACCGACGGCGGCCCGCCGCAGATAGTCCCCTGTCACCTGGTCGGCCGGGTAGAACGACTCGATCGCCAGCTCCGACACCGTGACATCGAGCGGGGCGCCGAACGTCGCGATCGTCGAGAAGAAGGACAGTTCGGCGTCGCCGTGCCGGATCCGGAGCGGGACGAAGATCCCGCCGTCGTGCGGCACGTCCGCGCCGGGCGGGCACGGATAGTCGCGCACCTCGTCAAGAAGTTCCGTGAGGCCGGGGTCCGCGGTCGCCTCGACCTGGCTGCGCAGCCTGCCGAGCAGCTCCGCCCGCCACTGGCCCGGGTTGAGCACACGAGGCAGCACCCCGTCGGGATGCAGCGCCACGCGCAGCACGTTCGCGGGCGGTTCGAGCAGGTGCGGCGTGACGCCTTCGGTGAGCAGCGCGAGCCCCGAGTTGGCGTCCACGAGGTTCCACCACCGGTCGACGACCACCGCCGGGTAGGGCTCGTGCCCGGCGAGCACCTTCCGGACGGCGTCCCGCACGACGGTCATGCCGGGCTCGCCGAGAGCGCTTTCCGCGAACGCCGGCGCGAAACCGGCGGCCAGCAGCAGCCGGTTCTGCTCGCGCAGCGGCACATCGAGGTGCTCGCCGAGGCGCAGCACCATGTCGCGGCTCGGGTTGGCGCGCCCGGTCTCGACGAAACTGAGGTGCCTGGTGGAGATCTCGGCCGAGATCGCGAGATCGAGCTGACTGATCCGGCGACGCTCACGCCAGTGCCGCAGCAGCGGTCCGACGGTCGTGGTCATGTCTTCGACAGTACTGACCTGCGCCATTACCTCTGACGTAATCGACACGCCGCGCGGCGCCGGGCCATCGTTGCTCTCGCCAGTTCGAGATGAGGAGGCAGACATGACCGACTTCACCGCTATCGCCCAGCGCTACGTCGACGTCTGGAACGAGACGGATCCCGCCAAGCGCCGGGCTCGCGTCGAGGAGTTGTTCGCCGCCGACGCGACCTACACCGACCCGCTGGGCGAGGTCGCGGGCCACGCGGGGGTCGACGGGTTCATCGCCGGGGCGCAGGAGCAGTTCGCCGGATTGCGGTTCTCGCTCGGCGGCGCGGTCGACGGGCATCACGACATCGCCCGGTTCCAGTGGCATCTCGCCCCCGACGGCGCGGCCGAGCCGCTGGCCATCGGCTTCGATGTGATCAAGGTCGAGGCGGAGAAGATCAGCCAGGTGCAGGGTTTCCTGGACAAGATGCCCGGCTGAGAACGGGAAGGTGGCCCGGACACGGCTCGCGCGTCCGGGCCCTCCCCACTCTGTCCGTACCCGGTCAAGGGCGCCTGAGAGGTTCACCCGTGGTTGGCTCGGGTTTGCACCGTCGGCGGGGTCACCGGGTTGTGGCCTGGACCCGCTTTCCAGAGGCGTCTCGTCCGCGCGGTCCGGGGGCCTGAGAGGTTCCGGGGAGGAGTTGCTCCTTCGGCGCCGGACCCTGGTCAGGGTCCGGACTCTCCCGCGCGGCTTCAGCGACTGCGGAGATCAGCTTACTCGCCGGTAATGTCAGCCGATACGGCGGGCGTTGCGACGCTGGCTCAACTCGTCCGGCAGGACGGCCTCGACCTCGCCGCCGTCGGCGCGCTCCGCGGGGAACTCGTGGATGGTGCCGCTGATCTCCTGCATCGGAACCTTGACCGCGATGCCGAACACGCCCTGGCCGCCCTGCAGCAGATCGACGATCTCCTCGGGCGAGGTGCACTCGTAGACCGTGGTGCCGTCCGAGACCAGCGTGACCTTGGCCAGATCGGCGACACCCCGCTCGCGCAGGTGCTCGATCGCGACTCTGATGTTCTGCAGCGACACCCCGGTGTCCAGTAAGCGCTTCACGATCTTGAGCGCGAGGATGTCCTTGAACGAGTACAGCCGCTGCGAACCGGAACCCTGCGCGGTGCGGATACTCGGCGCGACGAGCTTCGTGCGGGCCCAGTAGTCGAGCTGCCGGTAGGTGATACCGGCGATCTGACAGGCCGCGGGCCCCCGGTAACCGACCAGCTCATCAGGCAGGGACGAATCCGGGAACAACTCACCCTGTTCCCCGTCGACCGCCTTGATCGGCCTTTCGTCGACCACGCAAGCCTCCCAGTTGGCCGAATCACACCTTAGCGATTTACCGCCTTCGACGGTAAGCGCGGCGGCCCCCCTGGTCAACGCGACGCGCGGCGACCTCAAGCAGTTCTTGAGAGTTCCAAACCCGGACGCACATGTTTATCCTGTCGTGTTAAAATTTACACGTGCAGATAACAGCGGAGATGCAGCCGGAACTCGGGCACAGCGTGACCGAGGCCGCGCGACGTGCGCAGATCCTCACGGTGACGATCGCGGCCCTGGCCGAACTGGGCTACGCGCGCACGTCGTTCGAACGACTGCGGGAGCGGGCCGGCCTGAGCAGCACCCGGGTCATCACCTATCACTTCGGCGGCAAGGCCGACCTGATGAACGCGGTGCTGGGCACGATCATCCACGTGAAGGACCAGTTCACGGCGGCGCGTGCACAGCGCACGAGCGACCGGGTGGCGATGCTGCGCGCCCACATCGAGGCGGAGCTGGCGTTCCTGAAAGAGCATCCGGACGGCGCGCGGGCGCTGGAGGAGGTGCGGCGCAACGGAAGTCAGGACGCGGTGACCGGCGGGCTGCTGGCGGAACTGCGCTACGGGCGCCTCGAACGCCGGCTGCGGCAGGGCCAGAGGGAAGGGATTTTCGGGCCGTTCGACGCGAATGTGCTGGCGCGGACGATCGCGCACGCGGTGGATGGCGCGGAGGCGGCTCTGGCCGGCGACCCGGAGCTCGACCTGGACTCCTACGCCCAGGAACTCGGTGACCTCTTCGTCCGGGCGACGGCACCGGCGACATGAGGTGAAAGCAGGCGGCCGAACACGGGGTCAGGTCCTCGGGGTTCGACCCTTAGCGGGCGATACGTCCGGTTATGTATCCGCGCCGCGGAAGTCCTCCGGCGAGACGGAGTCGAGGAACTCCCGGAACTTCTCGACCTCGTCCTCCTGCTCGTCGGGGATGATCAGGCCGGCTTCCTCGAGCACCGAGTCCACCGCGTGGATCGGCACCCCGACACGCAGGGCCAGCGCCACCGAGTCGCTCGGCCGCGCGGAGACCCGCACATTGCCGTCGAACACCAGCTCCGCGAAGAACGTGCCCTCACGCAGATCGGTGATCACGACCTGCTCGAGCTCGCGACCCAGCGCGCCGATCACTTCCTTGAGCAGGTCGTGCGTGAGCGGCCTCGCCGGCCGGACACCCTGCTGCTCCAACGCGATCGCGGTGGCCTCGACGGACCCGATCCAGATCGGGAGGTACCGTTCGCCCTCCGTCTCCCGCAGCAACAAGATCGGCTGATTCGCGGGCAACTCGACCCGCACACCGACGACGCGCATCTCGCTCATCGGACTTCGCCTCCCTCTCCTGTGCGCGGGCCGCAGCGCCGGCTCGAGGACTTCGCATCGACACCCTCGACGCTACCCGTCATGCGCACGCTGTGCTCGCTTCCTTCGACTGTGCTCGTTCCGCACGTTCGATGTCGGCTACCCACCATCAACGGTACGGCATCGCAGGCGTTTGGAAGACCCATGAAACTGTGTCGTTTTCGGCCAGTGCCCGCAACAGGACGGATCTTCACCACGCTCAGCCGCCGGTCACGCCGCGGATACCCGCCTTGACCAGCAACGTATGCAACGTCACCGACAACGCGGCCAGCTCACGCACCATCTCGTCGGCGCGCGCCTTCGCATCGGCGTCACGGTGCCGGAACACCGGCGTAACGATCTGTTCCAGCAGACCGACCTCGCGGTCGGCCGAAGCGCGGAACGCCCGCAGGTGCCTCGGCTCGATGCCGAACTCCGTCATCGCCCTGACGGTCTTGGCCACCAGTACGGCGTCCGGGTCGTAGAACCCGGCCGCGCCGGAGCGGATCAGACCGTACTGCTCGAGCTCCGCCAGCGTCGGCCCGTCGATGCCGGCCTGCTCGAGCAGTTCCTCCTCGGTGAGA
Organism: Amycolatopsis sp.; assembly: GCA_035547575.1. Taxonomy (GTDB): domain Bacteria; phylum Actinomycetota; class Actinomycetes; order Mycobacteriales; family Pseudonocardiaceae; genus Amycolatopsis_E. The sequence goes on from DASZUO010000029.1 coordinate 38,452, forward strand.
CGGACCTCCCTGCCCACCGCGAAATCCTCCGCGCCGGGCAGGCCGTCCCCCGCCGACAGCGAGACGAGCTTGCGGGGCAGGCGCGTCGCGCTCGCCTCGTGCCCGTCACCGCGGTCGGCGGCGTCCAGCTGCTCCTTGATCACCTTGAGGGGCAGGTAGTGATCCCGCTGGGCGGCCAGCACGAACCGCAGGCGCTCCACGTCCGCCGGCGCGAACTGCCGGTAGCCGGACGGTGTCCGGCCGGGCTGGACCAGGCCCTCGGACTCGAGGAACCTGATCTTGGAGATGGTGACGTCGGGGAACTCGCCGCGCAGTTGCGCCAGCACGGCCCCGATGCTCAACCCATCGCGCTGTGGCCGCCCGGCAGCCGTCACTGTGCCCCCTGGCCCCCGTGCCCCGGGCCGGTC
>DASZUO010000030.1:0-2568 GCA_035547575.1 Amycolatopsis sp.
CACGGCACCGCGGCCGCGGTCGGCGTCGAGGAAGAACAGGAACGGCAAGTCCAGAAGGTTGAGCCGCGTCACGGCCTCGCTGGTGGTCAGTACGGGCGCCGGCTGGGTGCTCAGCGTCAGCGGGAGCTGGAACGTGGCCAATTGATGCGGGCCCGGCGGCGTGACCAGTGCCAGTCGGTAGCCGGTCGCGCCGGCGCGGTAGAGCACGGCGTCCTGGCCGGTACCGGCCTCGGTGAACAGGTGGAAGTCGTAGCCGAGCATGCCCATCTCGCGGGCGGCGTCGTCGACTGTGCAGCGATGCAGCGCGAAGGACTTGTGCCGGACGATCTCGCGCTCTTCAGCCGGGCGCAAGTACCCGCGGCGGTCGCGGTGGGCTGGTCGGGACTCGTGCCGCCATTCGTGCGGCTCGGGTGAGGGCATCCTGCCGCGGCGGGCCTCCCAGTGCTGACTGATGCGTTCCAGCTGGTGCCGTAGGCGTGCTTCGAGCCGGTCGATCGCCTCCCGCGCGCTCTGTGCCTCGACCTGGGCTCGGACCAGCCGGCCGTTGACGTCGAGATTGGCTTGCGCCACCACCGGGCGCGCTACCGCGGGATTGCCGTGCCGCGTCACCCGGACCCGCGCGGACAGGACCGGCCGGTGGGCGAGATGGAGCACGGCGCCGATCTTGTGCTGGGCATAGTCGGCTATTCCCGGCACCTGCCCGTCCGTCGTGACCCGGATTTCAACCGATGTGGAAGCGTCCATGTCCTTTAGTACGGCGGGTTTGGCTGCCGACGACAGGGCCGAAGGGCACCACTTCGCGGGCAGCAGCCAGCCGTGACCGCAGGGCCTGGAGCTTGGAACTGGGCGGCGCCTGGACGTTCCCGGCCGGCACTACGCCGCCCATCGGCTGGTGGCCCACGGCGGAAACGTTCCCGCTGCCATCGCGGTCTTTGGCTGCTTCCGGGTGTACGCGATCTCGTTGAGCCGATCAGGTCTTTGGTCTCCCCACGTACGGACAGGTGACCCTGCCGATCGAGCCGACACCGGGTATTCGCTGCACCTTCGCAGACCATCGCAGAGTAAGGAGGTTCAGCTATGAGACGAGCGTGCGCGGTTGCCGCCGCCATTGCCGCGGTGGTCACGCTGACGGCTGCCGGCACCGGCAGCGCGACCGGACTCGACAGCCAGGCCCAGACTGTCCACCCGCTGCTGGAGGTCCACCTGCATGAGATCGGCACACGCGGCGCTGAGGACTCCCGAGCGGAATTCGTCGAGATCGCCAATCGCGGATCCCGTGCGCTGCCCCTCGGTGGCGATCGCGTGCTGGTGGGGCTTCACTCGTACACCGTGGAGCTTGCCCGCATCCCGGATTACGTGGTGCTGCAACCGAATGCGGTGTACCTCCTCGCCAGCGCGTGGTTCGTGGGGTGCCCGGTTCCTCCCGACCAGCTCTTCGCCATGGCGGAGGATATTCCCGAGGTCTTCACCATGACACTCGTAGCGCATCAGGGAGAGATCATGGATGTCGTGACGACGGCACCAAACTTGCTCCCTGGGGCCTCGCCCGCACCCCGCCCTCACGACGGGCTCTGCCTCGGTCGGCTCCGGTTTACCGGCAACAATGCGAAGGATTGGGCCGTAAAGAGGTGCACTCCCGGCGTCTACTGAGGCTACTCGCCGCTCGCCCGAGGACGATCGGCGTGGTGGTTAGGGCCCTTGTCCTCTCCTGGGCGCGGGCGGGCGTGCGGTGACATGGGGTCCATGAGCATCGCTGTGCCCGCGCGCCGCGCCGCGGAGTCCGATGTAGACATCGCCGCGGCCGCCGCGGTCCCGGCCGAACAGATCCTGGACCGGCTGGGCACGACGAAAGGCGGGCTGTCGGCGGCCGACGCCGCTCAACGTCTGGCTGAATACGGTACGAACACCGTCGCGTCACACCGCGCGCGCCCGTGGCTGGTGTTGTGGCATCAGCTGCGGTCGCCGCTGCTGGGCCTGTTGCTGGCCGCGGTGCTCGCGTCGTACTTCGTGGGCGAGCGCAGCGACGCGATCATCATCGGGGTCATCGTGGTGCTGTCGGTGGGCCTGGGCTTCGCCAACGAGTACCGGGCGGAGAAGGCCGCCGAGGCGTTGCACTCGAAGATCCGCCACGAAGCCTTGGTGGTGCGCGACGGCCAACCGCGGCGGGTGGATGTGACGACGCTGGTGCCAGGCGATGTGGTCGAGCTGCGGCTCGGCGATGTCGTCCCGGCCGATATCCGGCTGCTGTCGGTGACCGAGCTGGAATGCGACGAGTCGGTGCTGACCGGCGAGTCGATGCCGGCCGAGAAGAACACCGACGCGGTCGCCAGTGGGACGCCGCTGGCGGAGCTGTCCGGCTGCGCGCTGATGGGCACCGTGGTGCACGCCGGGGACGGGCGGGGTGTGGTCGTGACGACCGGGGCGCGGGCGGAGTTCGGCCGGATCGCCGCGGGGCTGGGCACGCGGCGGCTGGACACGGAGTTCCAGACCGGGCTGCGCCGGTTCTCGCTGCTGCTGGTGCAGGTCGCGGCGGTGCTGACCGCGTCCATTTTCGTGATCAATGTGCTG
>DASZUO010000031.1:0-14637 GCA_035547575.1 Amycolatopsis sp.
GTGCGCGAAAATGCCAAAGCCGTTCGCGTAGCGGACAGACCAGCGGTCGGGTCCTCAGTAGCGTCAAGCTCCCAAGGGCGAAACAGGGAGCTATGACTCATTATGGAAGTCGACCTCAACCAGCCAATTTCGCACGTCATCCGGGCCGCCAGACGGCAGCGGCAGCTCAGTCAGTACTCGCTCGCGCGGGAGCTGGCCACCCTCTCCGGGAGGCCGACGATCACGCGTGACCTGGTCGCGCGGTGGGAGCGGGGCCACCAGATCCCCCGGCAGGGAACTCGTCAATGGCTGTCCGTGATTCTGCAGGTGCCGAAGGACCGGCTCGACGTGGCGGCGGCCGCCGCGCGGCGGCGGAGCCGGCTGGGCCATGCCGTCGTCACCGACAACGCACCGGCGAGCCCCGGTCCCGCGCGGCGGGCGCAGGGGACGCCGGCGCTTCTCCCCGTCTTCCGGTCGCGGGTGCAGGCGGGCATCCTCGCCGCGACGCTACTCAACCCCGACAAATCCTTCAGCCTGACCGAACTCGCCGAGCATGCGGGGGCCTCGCTGGCGTCCGTGGACAAGGAGAACAAGCTTCTCGAGCGCTCCGGCATCCTGACCAGCCGCCGCGAGGGGACGATCCGGCTGATGCGCGCAGCGGGCGACGGTGGGGCGCTGGTCGGACCGCTGACCGACCTGATGCGGATCACCTACGGCGTGCCGCAGGTCATCGGCGAGGAATTCGGCTGCGTGCCCGGCGTGACGCGCATCATTCTCGGCGGCGTGTGGGCCGACCGGTTCGCCGGCATCAGCGGGACAGCGCCGGACAGCCTCGAGGTGCTCATCGCGGCACCGGCCGACAAGATCCTCGACAACCGGGCGCTGACCACAGCGGTCCGGCGCGTCGAGCAGCGGCTCCGGCGGCCTGTCACGTACACCGTCGCGCCGCTCGAGCCGGACCTCGACACGCTGCAGATCCCGCGCCAGCGTCCCGGACACCCGGTCGTCGAGGTGTCGCCGATCCGGCCGCGGGCGGTGCCGCAGGTCGCGGGCGTGGAGCTGCAGGGCCGGGACGTCATCCGCCAACTGTTGCGCACCGGCCAGCTGGAGCTGACCAACGGACCGGCCGCCGACAGCCGGCCGTTCCTGCAACTGGCCGCTCAGCACGTCACCTCCGCCGAACCGCTGGCCGAGGGTTCGCCCGACTCGGCGTTCGTGCTGCTCGCGCAAGCTGCCCGGCTGATCGGGTCCGGGTTGCTCGCCCAGCAGGGGCTCCGGCCCTCGACATCCGCGGCGGATCACGTGGTCGGGACCGCCGTCACCGCTCAGCTGGGGCATCAGTTCTCGCAGATCGAGATGTTGCGGCAGCGGGTTCGGGAACTGGAGATGCCGACGAGCCGGGACAGCCACGTCATGGCGGCCGAGGCGAAGACCTACCTCAACACCGTCCGCTCGCTGCTCGCCGCCGCCACCGACGCGATGCCGAAACTCGGGCTGTTCAGCTGACACCCAAACGAGATCCGTGTTGGTGAAACAAAAGTGTCGTATCCCACGTCTACCCTGCAACCGAGGCGATCACCTCACAGCGGAGGTGCGTGGTGATGACGCTGCGAAGCATGGCGAATGAAATCACCAGCGTGGTAAGCCACCTGGTGCGATATCCGACGGGCATCGGGCACCGCTGGGCGCTCACCCCGACGCCGGACCACGAGGCGGCAGCGCGGCCGCTGGTGGTCCTCCCCGGACTCGCCGACAACACCTCCATCTTCACCGAGCTCAAGCAGGCCCTCGAATCTTGCGGGGCGGGGCCGGTCGTGTCGTTCAGCTACGGCTGGCTCGACGACGTCCGGGTGGCAGCGGCCCGGCTGGCGGACCAGATCGAGCAACTCTGCACCGTCACCCGATCAGATTCCGTCGACATCGTCGGGCACAGCCTCGGCGGCTTGATCGCGCGGTACTACGTCCAGCGGCTGGGCGGGCATCCGCGAGTCGGCACGCTGATCACCATCGCAACGCCGCATGGCGGCACCATCGCCGCACGCCTGCCGTCGCCGCTGCCGGTGACCCGCCAGCTCCGGCCGGGCAGTGACCTGCTGCTGGAGCTTGCCGAGCCCGCTCCCGGCTGCGCCACCGACTTCGTGGCGTTCTGCGGCAGCGCCGACGAGCTGATCCTGCCCACCCGCAACGCGCTGCTCGAGCACCCTGACCTGCGGGTTCGGAACGTCCTCGTGCACGGTGCCGGCCACCTGGCCATCGCCACGCACGAGCTGGTCATATCCCGCATTTGCGCCCTGTGCGCTTCGGCACGTCCGGTCGAGGCGGCCGAAGCACCCACACAGCGGTCGGCGTGACCGCGCGCGCCGGAAGGTGGTCCCGGTGGAGGACATCTCGTTTCGCGCGCTAGCGATGCTGAGAGCCGTCGGGAACGGCCACGCGGAAATCACCTGCAGCTGCGAGCCTGATCTGTTCATCGACGGCCTGGCCTGCTGTGACCAGATGACGGCACATTTCCTGGTGCACGCCGACCTGATCTGCCCCGCACATCCCGGCACCATCGGGCAGCGCGTCCCCGTGCGGCTCACCGCGGCCGGCCGTGCCGCGGTCGGCGCGCCGCGCGAAGCGGCCTGATCAGCCCTGGCTGACCCAGTACCCGAAGGACGTGTAGTCCGGGTACGGGTTCAGCAACGGGCTGCGCGGGACGACGTCGATGCGGGCCGTTGCCGACGTGATCGCCGACGCCGGGAGGGTGAACGTGTAGTCCGACCAGGCGCCCGACACGTGTGGGCGGCTCCACGTGCCGACCGCGACCCCGTTGACCAGGACCTGCATCGGTGGCGTCTCGTCCGAGGACTCCGTCGGGGCGGTGACGGCGGCGCGCGCGGTGAGGGTCGCAGGCCGGCCCGGGGTCAGGTCACGCACCGTGAACGACTCACCGCCGACGATCTCCCGGCCGCTGTCCACCACCGGGCCCTGGCGCGCGACCGTGGTCCACGGCTGGGTGCCGTCCTGCGCCTGCTGCGGCTCGTAGTCGTGCGCGTGCTCGTTCCCGACATCACCGACGTTGACGTAGTCACGCACCGTACCGGGCACCGCCTGCTGATCGCCGCTGCCGGCGAGGCTCCAGTCCGCGCGATAGACGTTCAACTCTGCGAACGGGACGATGCGCCCGCCGCTCAAGTCCGGCGGCGCCTGCACGGTGAAGGTCTGCAGCGGTGGATCGGCGAGGATGCCCGCGTCCTCCAGGGTGGTCATGTTGGGCCCGGGAACCGTGTTGTAGAGGGCGAAATACGTCGGGCGCTGGCCGATCGGCAGGTGCCGCAACGCCTCGTACACCGCTCCCGGACCGTTGTTCGCCGGGATTGCCAGGCCGTTCGTCGCCAGGCCGATGACGTCGACCACGCGATGCCCGCCGAGATACGCGACGGCGCCGACGTCCTTGACCGCGACGATCGCGTTCGCCGGGAGATTTTGCTTGAGCCACAACGCCACCGAGACATCCGTGTCGCGGATCGTGGCCGCGTCGCGACCGAAGCGGGCCGCCCATGTGGGAATCGACACCAGCGAGAACACCAGCGCGACGGACAAGGCGCTGTGCAGGGCGAGACGCCGGGGTCGTGGCTGGGCGACCAGGCGCGTTGCCGCGTACACGCCGGTGACCGCGAAGAGGATGAACACCGGCATGAAGGGCTGAATGTAGCGGAGTTCGTGGATCAACGCGGTGTTCAAAGTGGACACCGAGACCAGCATGCCCGCCAAGCCGAACGCCGTCGCGATCGCCAGCGAGCGCGCGAGCGGACGGCTGACGATCACGTAGACCAGGCCGACGAAGAAGACCACCAGCGCGCCGGGAAACGCGTAGTCTTGCTCGGTGAATGCCAGGAATGTGCCCAGAAAGCCGTGCAGGTTCGCCGCTGTCCGTTCCAGGAAGCTCGAGAAGTAGAACACCGGGCTGTCGTCGAAGAAGGACTTCGCCTGGACGCCGTTTGCGGAGAAAGTGCCCGTCGCCAGGCGATAGAACAGCAACTGCGCGGCGCCGGCCACAAGCGGCAACAAGGCAAGGAGCGCCCGGAGCGGACGGCGGCGATGCACCCACATGGCGGCGAACGTCAATGCCGCCGCGAAGATCAGGCCTTCCGGGCGGGACAACGCCAGCAGCACACCGATGAACGGCCCGGCCTTGGACCGAAAAGTCAGCAGCATCGCGACGACCAGCAGCATCACGAGCCCGACTTCCATGCCGCTGGAGGAACCCCACAGCAGCGGGCCGCTCACCGCGACGAGCAGCCCGGCCCAGATCCCGACGGACCGGGCCACGACACGCGTGCCCAGCCGGTAAGTCAGTGCCGCGGTCAACGCGAAACACACGATCCCGAAGCCGACGGCGAAAGCGAGCAACCCGTCGTTCCCGGTGCCGAGTGCGTATGCCGCACCGAGGATCAGCGCGTACAGCAGGCTGCTCGCGCCGGTCGAGACGTCGTCACCGGTGTTGTACTGGAAGAAATGCCCGAGGGCGATCTGGCGCCCGTACTGCATATGGATGTAGACGTCATCGAGCGGCGCGACGAGCCTGCCGTGGTTGTAGGCCAGGTTGACCCCGACGAAGGCGAGCCCGACCACCACCGCGAGGCCCGCGATCGACCACTCGACGGGGTCGAGGCGGCGGCCACCGCCGGTGGAGCCGGCCCGGACTCTGTTCATCACCGACGGCCATGCTGTCATCAGGCCCCAAATGTAGTGCAGCCGGGAGACCAGTGGTGCAGCAGGTCGCGGCCGCGCCGTTGTCCCCCGAAAGGTTGTCGAAAGCCTGCGTTCATGTCACCATTTGAAACGAGCATTTCTCTATATGGAGAGTGACCGCTGCCGTCGACAAAGGAGTCGCGATCCGCATGAGTGAGCCTCAGCACCCATTGCTCGAGATCCAGCACCTGAGCGTGGAATTCCCCGGCGAACGCCGAGGGGCGCCGCTGCGCGCGGTCGACGACGTGAACCTTGTTGTAGGCGGCGGGGAAACCGTCGGCCTTGTCGGCGAATCCGGCTCGGGCAAAACGACGATCGGCCGTGCCGTACTGGGTCTCACCAGCACCGCCGGCGGCGAAATCGCCTTCGACGGCGCGCCCATCACACGCGCGTCGACAAGGCAACGCCGCTCCTTGTCCCAGCACCTACAGGTCGTTTTCCAGGATCCGTACAGTTCGCTGAATCCTGCCAGGACCATCGGGCAGACACTATCCGAAACATTGCGCGTACACCGCAAACTTTCCCGCGCCGAGACCGACGAACGGGTCGTCGTGATGCTCGAAAAGGTCGGTCTGGACCGGTCCGCGATCGTCCGCTACCCCGCGCACTTCTCGGGTGGGCAACGGCAACGCATCGCGATCGCGCGCGCGCTCATCGCCGAGCCGAGGCTCGTCATCTGTGACGAACCCGTCAGTGCTCTGGACCTCTCGGTGCAGGCGCAGGTGCTGAACCTCTTCCGGCAGTTGCAGACCGAGTTCTCGTTGAGCTACCTGTTCATCGCGCACGACCTCGCCGTCGTGCGGTTCCTGTCCCACCGCATCGTGGTGCTCTATCGCGGCCGGGTGATGGAACAGGGCCCGGCCGACACGGTCTACCGGCGGCCGCTGCACCCTTACACGCAAGCGCTACTGGCCGCCGCGCCCGTGCCCGACCCGGCGGAACAGTCGAAGCGCCGTGAGGAACGACGCAAGTTCACCACCGCGTCCGCCGCGACGGCGATGAGCAGTTCGGCAGGCTGCCCGTTCGCCGGCCGGTGCCCGCACGTCGAGGACGACTGCCGCACCGAACGGCCCGCGCTCGAAGTCGCGCTCGGCACCACGCGGGTGGCCTGCCACCACTGGGAGAAGATCAACAAGGACGTCAAGATGACAGCCAAACCCCCGGACCGCCAGCTCGTCCCATCGCGCTCCGACGTCGCGTGAACCGGTCCCCGCGCCTCCTGTACGCTCTTGCACGGAGGATTGGCCGAGCGGCCTAAGGCGCACGATTGGAAATCGTGTTGGGTGTAACAGCCCTCACGGGTTCGAATCCCGTATCCTCCGCTCCTGAGCAGGCAGAACGCCGGGTACTCCGCTGAGCGGGTGCCCGGCGTTCTGGCATGGGTGCAGTTTGCCTCCGTTTCCCTGCACCCAGCTGCCGCGCGGTGGCAGCGCGGATTCACCCACTCCAGGCGAGGTGGCGCTGCTGGCGTCTGAATACCGTCCGCGGTCCACCTCACGGAAGAAGCACCCCATGACCGACACACGCGTGCGCAACGTCGTACTGGTGCACGGTGGCTTCGTCGACGGCTCCGGCTGGCAGGGCGTGTACGACCTGCTCACCGACGACGGCTACCACGTCAGCATCGTGCAGAACCCGACCCTGTCGCTCGAGGACGACACAGCGCTCACAACCCGGGCGATCGATCGCCAGGATGGCCCCGTCGTCCTGGTCGGACACTCCTACGGCGGTGCCGTCGTCACCGCGGCGGGAATCCACGGGAACGTTGCGGCCCTCGGCTACATCGCCGCGTTCGCCCCGGACCGGGGCGAGTCTGTCAACACTCTCATCGCCAATCCGCCGCCGGGAGCACCGGTGCCGCCGATCCTGCCTCCCCAGAACGGCTTCCTCTTCCTCGACCGGGCCAAGTTCGCCGAGTCCTTCGCCGCGGACGTGCCGCCGAAGCAGGCGGCGTTCATGGCCGACGCCCAGGTTCCGTGGGGTGTAGCCGCCCTGGGTGGAACCATCACCGAACCGGCGTGGCGCACGAAGCCGAGTTGGTACCTGGTCACCACCGAAGACCGCATGATTCCACCGCCGGCGCAACGCGCCATGTCCGAACGCGCCGGCGCGACGGTCCGCGAAGCGGCCGGCAGCCACTCGATCTACGTGTCCCGGCCACAGGCAGTCGCCGACCTCATCGAGGAGGCCGCCCAGGGGGTGGGCAGCCGGCAATAGGGCCACCACGGCATCGGCTCGCTCGGGCCACTCGATGCTCGACAGCTTGATCGCACCTGGAGGATAGTCATTGGGTCGCAAAGGAGCGCCGCTATGAATCCGCTCGTGAAAACGCTCTGGAAGACCGGCAACAAGGTGAGTGTCGCCCTCTACCGGCGCACCGACGGCCGCATCGGCGGCAAGGTGGCCGGGGGCGTCCCGGTCCTGCTGCTGACAGTGCCCGGCCGCAAGACCGGCGCACCCCACACCAACCCGGTGGGCTACTTCGAGCACGCCGGCGGATACATCGTGGTCGGCTCGGCGGGTGGCCAGAAAGCAGAGCCGCAATGGTTCCGCAACCTCCGCGCGGCACCTGCCGCCCAGGTGCGGGTCGGCTCCCGCGAGCTAGGCGTCGAGGTCCGAGTTCTCAGCGGCGCGGAACGCGACGAGGTCTTCGAGCGGGTCGTCATAGCTCGCGCGCCCGGCTTCGGCAAGTATGAGCAGAAGTCGGGCCGCCAGCTCCCGCTCGCACTGCTCACCCCGGCCCAGGGGTGACCTGACCTCGTGGCCAGGCGATCCGTTCCGGAGCCACATCGGTGTCGTAACGGTGCAGCGCGAGCGAGCGCGCGTACCGTTCGGCGATCCGTGACGTCACCGACTCCTCGTGCTTTCCGGTGACACCGAAGACCGTGCCGGCGAAGTCCAACGGGCCCATCACCGCGGCGATGCGTTCCCGATCCCCTGGCGGAATCAGTTCAATCGGGTCACCACCGGCGAACCAGCCCATCGGTACCGTCACCCCGGGCGGTATCACCGCGTTCACATGCACGAGCGCGCCGAACTCGACGACCGCCCCGATGCCGAGGCGTGCACCGTTGAAGACCATGGCTCCGGTCGCGATCCGAGCCTCGCCGTCGATCACACACCCGCTGAGATGTGCATGCGGGCCGATGAGGACATGGTCGCCGAGACGCACCGGGTGCCGCTGCGATCCCCGCAACACCGCGTACTCCATGATCACGCAGTTCGTGCCGACCTCGACCGGGCCTCCCTCCGCCGTGAGCACGGCACCGAAGAGCACCCGGCTGTGGGAGCCGACGGTGACATCACCGCACAGCACCGCGTTCGGTGCGATGTACGCGGACTCGTCGACGCGCGGATGGCCGTGCTGGTGCTCGATGAACGCCGCACCGCGGCCGAGAGGATGCAGATAGTCCTCACGAAACGTCATTCCCGGCCTCCGATCGAGTGCGAAGGTCCGGTCCGGCGCGGCCGCGCCGGGACCGCTAGACGAGAACGTACGCCTCACGCCTGTGGAAGTTCAAACCGTCAGCGTGGTGAGTGGGCTCGGCGCTGCTCCAGTTCGGCTCTGCCGGGCAGACGTGCCGGAGGCCGACTCGGGCGCGCCGCCGGGCGACGATGATCGTCACGCCTGGCTGGCGATGATTTCCGCGAGTCGGTCGGGAACGGAGACGTGCGGGCAGTGCCCGGCGTCGATCTCGACGGGGTCTACGCCGAGCCGTTCCCGGGCGGTGCGGGCCAGCCAGGTCGGCCGCAGTGTTCGGTCGGCCGTCGGCAGCACGAAGGTCGATGGCGGCCGATCGCCGGTCACGCGCTCGTCGTAAACCGCGGCAGGGTAGAACAGGCGCCGCGTCGTCAGCGCCCACCGCAGGGTGGCGAGATCGCAGTCGTGGAACAGGAAGTACGCCGCGGCGACGGGATCGTCGAGCAACTCGGGGCCGGCGCCACGCCATTCCGGTGTGGCCATCTCGTCTCCGTGATCCTGGATCTCCTCGCGGAAGCTCACGGGGCCGGGCACGGCGGCGGCGAGCCACACCAGTCGGCTCGCGCCGAGGGCCCCGGCGACCGCGGGCAGCAGCAGGCCCGCACCGGAGTGGGCGACCACCACGGGGTTGTCGGCATGCACCTGTTCGGCGGCGATGCGAGCGTATCGGGCGGCGGGCAGATCCGGCTGGTCGGTTGGGAAGTCGACGCAGAGCGCGCGGTGCCCGCGGTCTTGGAGCGCGGTGGCCAGGCGGCCCCAGCCCTCGGGGGATTGCGTGGTGCCGTGCAGCAAGACATAGTCCATGACCCCGTATCCTGCTCGCGCAACCGCGCCGGCGGGTTCCGCTCGTTGCGAACATGAACGGCGTTGCTGGGTACGGCCGGCGCCCTGTTTCGCTGGAGAATCCGAGCACCGTTGCGGCGGCGATCAAGCGTCAGTGACGGCCGCCGCGGGTGTTCTGATCGAGTTGTGCGCGCAGGTCGCTGATCGTGTCCTCGGCCTCGGCCAGCTGGTCCTGTAGGCCGATGATGAGGGCCGCCGCGGCGAGCGTGTGACCCTCGTCCAGCTGTTCGCGAAGCCGCACGACGAGCGTGAGCTGGCGGCGCGAGTAACGGCGGTGCCCGCCGCCGGACCGCTGCGGACGGACCAGGTCCGCCGTGTCCAGGCTGCGCAGAAACGCTTCCTGCACGCCCAGCATCTGTGCGGCTTGCCCGGTGGTGAAGGCCGGGTAGTCCTGGTCGTCGAGCTTGTCCAGATCAGCCACGAGCACCCGCTCCGTCATCGCCTGTGGTTCATCCAACGTGGACCCTAGGTTATCTCCTACAAACCCTTGACACAATCTCTAGTACGCGCTATAGAAATTCTAGAAGCTCTACCTTAGGAAGGAGTGCATGGTGATGTTGATGAGGACCGACCCGTTCCGCGAGCTGGACCGACTGACCCAGCAGTTCTTCGGCACCAACGGCACAACGGCGCGACCGGCCGTAATGCCCATGGATGCCTACCGGTCGGGCCACGAGTACGTGGTGCAGTTCGACCTGCCCGGTGTCGCGCCGGACTCGATCGACCTGAACGTGGAGCGCAACGTGCTGACCGTCAGGGCCGAACGGCACCCCGACTACGACGAGGGTGCCGAGGTCCAGGTGTCCGAACGGCCCCGCGGGGTGTTCTCCCGGCAGCTGTTCCTCGGCGACACCCTCGACACGGGACACCATCCAGGCGAACTACGAGGCAGGCGTGCTGACGCTGCGGATCCCCGTCGCCGAGCAGGCCAAGCCGCGCAAGATCGCCATCACCGGCGGCAGCGAGACCAAGCAGATCAACGCCTGAACCCCCTGGATCCGGTGCCGCCCCGTCACGCGGCGGGGCGGCCCGGGAGGTGACCGCAGTGACCGACATCGACACAGTGCAGGAACGACTCGATCAGGCTCGCGACCACTTGGCCGCAGCGGCGCGTGTCCTCACCGTGGACACGCCCGGACCGGCCGAGCTGCACGCGGCCGTGGACGGTGCGATGCGCATGAGCACCGCCTTGGGCGAGTTCGTCGCCACGGTGATGCGTCAAGCACCCGCCACCCTCGACCACACCAACAGCACGGTGCTCAACGAACTGCTGGCCGACCTTCGCGCCATGCACGGCTGCCTGACCACCGGCGAGCGGCTCCTCGCCCCAGCCCGCGACGACCTCCACGAGCTCGTCGCCAGTCAGGACGGCGGGCCGGTACCGACCGGCTAGCTACCGCTCAGTGCTCGGGCGGCGGGCCGTCGCCCAGTGCGAGCAGCGTCGCCTCCTCGCGGAAGGTCGCGTACATCGACGTCTCGAGCGACAGGTTGAGCTGGCTCTTGATGTGCCCCACCCGGAAGCTCAGGTCGGCGTCCTCCCGGCCCATCGAGGGCCCGGTTCCCGGCGCCGACAGCGTCGCCAGCCGGTCGGCCCAGTCGGTGGTGGTGCTCTCCAGGTCGCCTGCGGGGACGCAGGCGTTGATCAATCCCCACTCCGCGGCTGTCTTCGCCGGCAGCGGGTCGCCGTAGAGCGCGATCTGCTTCGCGCGGGCGAGGCCGACCATGCGCGGCAGCAACCACGCGCCTCCGCCTTCCAGCGGCAGACCCCGGCGGACGAAGATCTCCCAGAAACTCGCGTCCTCGGAAGCGAGGATCAGGTCGCAGGCCAGCGCGAGCTGGCAGCCGCCACCCGCGGCGACCCCGTTGACCGACGCGATGAACGGCGTCTCGCTCCGCCAGATGGCCTCCATCAACCTGGCCCAGCCGTAGAGGATCCCGTCGTCCCGCGCGAGCTGCGGGTACGGGCGGCGTCGCTCCGGCGGGACCTCGATGGGCCCGCCCGGCTGCCTGATGTCGGCACCGGAGGAGAACACGGTGCCGTTGCCGGTGATGACCGCGACCTTGACTTCCGGATCCTCGCTGACCTCGTGGATCGCCTCGAGCAGGGCATCCCGCAGGCCCATCCCGTTCGGTCCTCCGCCCCCTGGATAGTGGTCCATGGCGTTGCGCTTGTGCGGGCGGTTCAGACGCAGCCAGGCCACCCCCTTCGGCGTCACCTCGTACTGCAGACCGGCCTTGTCCCATGCCTCGACTGCTGCCGTCACCTGGCCTCCTCGCGCTCACCTAGTGTCCTATCACAGGCTGTGGCCCCGCCAACAGCCGTCACCCGTGCGGGTACATCCATGGTCTTTTCTGTAGCGCCATGTGACCGGTGAGCGAATCACTATCTGAACGCGGCAGGTCGGGTCCGTCCGCGTGACCACAAAGATCACGGGGTTCCACCGATGGCCGTCCAGTCACCCCTGCGCGCATCCGTAGCCGGCAAGCACCGCCGGCCCGACGCCCCGCGCGTCATGGTCCTGATTCCCGCCCACGACGAGGAAGACCAGATCGGCGCCACGCTGGCGGCCCTTCGTCGTCAGCACCGGGCGCCCGACCACCTGGTCGTAGTCTGCGACAACTGCGCCGACGACACCGCCGCCGTGGCCGCTGCCGCGGGCGCGGAAGTCATTCACACGACGGGGAACACGGCGAAGAAGGCAGGCGCGCTCAACCAGGCGCTCGCCCGTCTCCTGCCGCTGCTCGACGACGACGACGTCGTGCTGGTGCAGGACGCCGACAGCGCCCTCGACGCCGGGTTCGTCACGACCGGGCTCGCGCACCTCGACCACGGCTACGGCGGCGTCGGCGGCGTGTTCCGCGGCAGTGCCGGCGGCGGCTTCGTCGGCCACCTGCAGCGCAACGAGTACGCCCGCTACGCCCGCGACGTGCACCGGCTCGGAGGCCGCTGCCTAGTGCTGACGGGCACCGCCGCGATGTTCCGGGCCGGCACGCTGCGCGCGGTCTCCCGCGCCCGGCTGGACGGCGAGCTGCCCGCGGGCAACGGTACGGGCGGCATCTACGACACGTCCGTGCTCACCGAGGACAACGAGCTCACGTTCGCCTTGCTGCACCTGGGTTACCGGGTCATCTCCCCCACCGGGTGCGAACTCGAAACCGAGGTCATGACGTCCTGGGGCGCGCTGTGGCGCCAGCGCCTGCGCTGGAAGCGTGGGGCGATCGAGAACTGCTTCCAGTACGGCCTGACCCGGGTGACCTGGCGCTACTGGATCCGGCAGGCGCTGACGCTCGCCGGCGTGCTGGTGTCCATCCTGTACCTGCTCATGCTGGCCGTCGCGCCGTTCGTCGGCGGACTGCACGTCCAGCCGATGTGGCTGGCCGTCTCGGCAGTGTTCGTCGTCGAGCGGATGGTGACCGTGCGCTATCGCGGCTGGCGGCAGGTGCTGCTCGCCGCCCTCATGTACGAACTCGTACTCGACTACTTCCTGCAGGCCTGCCACGCCAAGGCCTACCTCGACGCGGTTCGCCGGGCCCGCAGGAGTTGGTGAAAAGTCCTTCAGAGAAAGGGAAACTCATGTATCAGAAGATCGGAGCCGCGACCGCGGCAGGCGCGACCACCGGCCTCGCCTACACCGGCGTCAACGTCCTCTGGCTCGTCCTGGCCGGCTTCGCGCTGCTGGCCACCGGCGCGGCCCTGCTGCGCATCGCGCCCGTGGTCCGGCGCCGGAGAACATCCCTCGGGTGAGGGATCTCGGCCAGTCGCACGTCACGGTCGGCGACCCCGGCTCCTCTCCCACCCACGTACGCCCTTGTGGCCCCCCAACATCGGGGCGTACCTCAGGCTGCGTGCCAGGGACGGGCGGATCTTGCCCCCCATCGCCCGTCCTGGCACGTAGCGCACCCGGCCGGGTGAAGCCATACCCATCACCCGTTTGCCCTAGTACACCGGGATGTTTCGCGCTCAGGGTCTACCGATAGTTTTATCCCGTCGCCGACGGGCGGCCACGAAGCACGATCATCCGAGGAGTACCCGCGCCAATGGCCGGAGTGGAAGAGATCCGCGCTGGGATCGCGATGGCGAACGAGAAGTGCAACGCCGGCGTCGCCGCCCTGCAACAAGCCGCGCATGCCCTCGAGGAAGCGCAGCAGATCCTCGGGCAGGTCACCCAGGGCAGCACCCAGCCGGAGGTGACCCAGGCGCACGGCCTGCTCGCCGAGGCCGTGCAAGGCATCAACGGGCAACAGAGCACGGTGCAGGCGGCCGTATCCTCCGCTGAGTCGTACTCTGCGCGTCTGTAGATGTACTCACTGTCAGAGCTGCATGCACAGCTCGGCGCGTTCCGTGCGAAACTGGCTGAGGCAACCGAACACACCAACCGTGCGGTGGAGCTGCTGGATGAGGCACGCGAAACGATCGTCACGGCCCATGAGCAGGCACAGCCGTGGCTACCCCCCGAACTCGCCATCGCCACGGATCGGCTGCGCCAGGACACCGACCGGCTGCGCGCGGCCGACGACCTGGTGAGCGGCTATCAGGCACGGCTGTAATGAAGTTCGCCAAGACCAGTGAGCAGCGCGCCCGCGTGCTGACCGCGCTGGGCAACATGCGCCATCAGCTCTCGCTCGTCCTCGGCGCCGCGCAGGCGTCCCGTGAATCGGCGGAGACGCAGCTGGCGCGGCTCGAGCTGGAGCAGCGCGTGCTGCGGGCGGGCATCGCCAACGCGGCGGCCGACGAGGACCTGGCCGACGCGTTGCGGCACCCGGTCATGGCGAGCGTGCGCGACCAGTTGAACGCCGTGCACGGCACCTTCTACGCGGACGCCGGCACGGTGCCCGCCCGGCTGCGCGAGCTGCTGGAACAGACCGCGCCGGGCCCTGCGAGCAGGCCGCCGAGCGACTGGCTCGGCCGGATCGGCACCGGCACGCTCACCGTTCCGCCGCTGTGGCGCATCGGATCGTCCACAATGGACGACAGCGGATCGTTCCCGGTGGCTGTGCCGCTGCTCGACGAGTCCCACCTGGCCATCACGTCCGCACCCAAGACCCGCGCGGCGATCGATTCCCTCATCGAAAGCCTGCTGCTGCGCGTGCTGAGCAGCATGGAACCGGGCGCGGTACGGGTGCACCTGTGGGATGTCGGGCAGCTGACGGCCGTCCTGCCGAACCTGTACCCGCTCAGCCGCACCAGCGCGGTCAGCGTGTATGACCCGACGCGGCTGGAGGACCTGCTCGACGAGCTGGCAGGCCACATCCGCCGCATCCACGCGCACACCATGCAGGCGGGGCACCAAACGCTCCGCGGCCTGCGCGAATCGCTCGGCCAGCGCACCGAGCCGTGGCGTATCGCGGTGCTGTTCGGCAACAACGAGACCCTGCCGCCGGAAGCGCTGCGCGAGCTCAAGCGCATCGCGGGCGGCGCGATGTCCGCGGGCATCTCGCTCATCGTGGTGGACATGCCGACCGTCCTCGGTGGTGGCGTGGAGAACGTCCGGCTGCTCGACGAGCACCGCGCGGTCACCAGCATGACCGGCCAGGACCTGGTGGTGGATCTCGATCCGCCGCTGACGTCGTCCGAGGTCAGCGGCGCCGCGAGCCGG
>DASZUO010000032.1:0-7262 GCA_035547575.1 Amycolatopsis sp.
GATCGATGCCAGTCATGCACGAGCCGACGTTAGCGGCTGCGTTCGCTACGTAAGCGACGCGGCGAGTGCCCGCCACTGTGCGCGCGGCGCGTCGGCGTCCTGGTTGACCACCTGGATGCAGACGTGGTCGGCGCCGGCGTCCCGATGCTCCTTGACGCGTGCGGCGATCGCCGCCTCGTCGCCCCAGGCGACCAAGGCGTCGATCAGCCGGTCGCTGCCGCCGTCTGCGAAATCGTCGTCACCGAAGCCGAGGCGACGCAGGTTGTTCGTGTAGTTGGGCAGGTCGAGGTAGATCGAGAGGTGCTGACGGCCCGCGGCGCGCGCGACGGTCGCGTCGGTGGTCAGTGCGACAGCTTGCTCAGTCGCGACGAGGGCGTCGGGACCAACTGCCTCACGTGCGATTGCGGAGTGCTCGGGCGTCACGTTGTAGGGGTGCGCGCCGCCCGCGCGGTCACGCGCGAGCTCGAGCATCTTCGGGCCGAGTGCAGCGAGCACGCGGCGGTTGCGCGGCAGCGGCTGGTCCGCCGCGTCGAGGCCGTCGAGGTAGGTACGCATCGCGCTGAGCGGCTTGTCGTACCTGCCCGGATGCTTGCGGTCGATCAGCGCGGCATGGCTCACGCCGATGCCGACCAGGAAGCGGTCGCCGTGAGCGGCGATCAGCCGGGCGTGCTGCTGCGCAGTCTCCGCCGCTTCATGCATCCAGAGGTTGAGGATTCCGGTCGCCACCGTCACGCGCCGCGTCGCGTCCATCAGCAGCTCGACCGAGGTGAACAGATCGCCGCCCACGTCGGGGATCCACAGCGCCGAATAGCCGAGCTCCTCGAGCTCGAGCGCCATCTCGCGGATCACAGCCGCGTCGCCGTACCGAAGCTGCGCCGCCCAAACCCCGGTCCCAGTAAGCCGCTCCACAAGGCTCATCCTGACCTACCCGCCTAGCGGGGTCACTTCGCGCAGGTCCGAGCTACGCGAGATGCTTCTTCGATACGGACGGCGCCCTGCCCGATGACTTCATCGACAAGGTGGTTCGACGCTCCCGTGACATCGACAAGCAGATCGAGTGGTGACGCTCGCGGAGCCGGGTGAGATCACCCCGCATTGAGCGACGTCCATCGGTCGTCAATGACAGCGAGTTCTCCACCAGTTCGAAGCCCAGGTACGGGTCGACCAGCCGGTTGGTCGGAGGGTGCGGAATAGTCCGGGTCCTCGCCGTCGTCCGGGTTCGGCAGGGCGAGCCGGGGTAACCCGCCTACATGACCATGACGCAGCGGATCGAGGACGTACGGCAACACGTCGAGCGTGAGACCCGCCTCGATCTCGTCGCGAAGCCGCTGCGTGGGGCCGCGCAGCGGGCACTGTCCCCAGCGCCCGCCCGCGAGGTCCTTTCCGGTCGCCCAATCGGCCATCCGCTGCATCCCGCTCTGGTACTGGTCTCCGGCGGTGCGCTGCTGAGCGCGACCGTGCTCGACCTGGTCGGCGGCAAAGGAGCCCGCAAGGCCAGCCAGCGGCTGATCGCGGTCGGCCTCATCGCTGCGTTGCCAACTGCCGCCAGCGGCTTGTCCGACTGGATGGACACCGAAGACGCCGAATCCCGAATCGGTGTCGTGCACGCCGCGTCCAACAGCATCGCGCTGGCCGCCTTCACACGGTCCTGGCGTCGTCACGCCGCCGGGAAGCGGGGTGTGCTGAGTAGCTTGACGGGCGCGGCAGCGCTCGGTGCCGGCGGTTGGCTCGGCGGCCATCTCGCCTACGCCCTCGGCGTCGGGGTCGACACCACGGCCTTCCAGTCCGCCGCACAGGACTGGACCGATGTCGCTGCTGCCACAGACATCGACGACAACCTTCACCAGGCGCACGTGGACGGCGTTGCGATTCTGCTGACCCGAGTCGACGGCAAGGTGACAGCGCTTGCCGACCGCTGCACTCACCGCGACGGTCCGCTCAGTGAAGGCAAGCGGTACGACGACTGCGTCGTCTGCCCCTGGCACGGCAGCAAGTTCGCGCTGCGTGACGGCGCGGTGCTGAACGGACCAGCGAGCCGGCCGCAGCCCGCGTTCGAAGTCCGGGAGCAGAACGGACGGATCGAGGTTCGTCGTACCGAGCCCCGCGCTCTTCGACGAAATCCCGCGTGACGTCATTCGTTCCATCGGTGCGCTAACCCCGACGAGGCGGTAACGTCCCATTCGCGAGGGGGGCACTCGTCCGGGGAGCGCAGATGAACCGACGGCCCTCATCCAACGACCCGCATCGGCGCCACGACACCCGGTTCCTCAAGCGGGCCACCTCTCGTACGGTCATCATCGGCACGTCAATGACGGTCGTGCTCGGGCTGGTGGCGGTGAGCCCGAGCTACGCGGCGGGACACGCGGCGCACGCCAAGCACGCGAAGCATGCGACCCACCACTCGGCCCACGCGACCGCCCACAAGACGGCGACGTCAACGCGGCTCACTGCGGCTCAGAAGGCCGCGCTGCGTCGACTGGTCAAGCAGCTGCGCGCCGAGGCCGCGCAGCACCCGGCGACGATGACGCAGACCCGCGCCTCTCGCGCGCTGATCGGCTCACCGATCTTCCTCGGCCCGGTCATCTTCGGAGGCACCGGCGCCAGCTTCCTGGTCGGTGACGGCACACCTGACCATCCGAACGCCGGCTTGCTGATCGGCAACGGCTTCCCGGGCGGGCCGGGACAGAACGGCGGCAACGGCGGTCTGCTGTTCGGTAACGGCGGGCGTGGCGGCGACGGGTCCGCCGAGATCAACGGCGGCAACGGAGGCAACGGAGGCAACGGCGGGCTAGTCGGCAACGGCGGTGACGGGGGCAACGGAGTCGCCGGTGGTTCCGGCGGGAACGGCGGGAACGGCGGACAGCTCAGCGGCAACGGCGGAGCAGGCGGGAACGGCGGCACCGGCGCATCCGGGGCCGACGGTGTCACTGCGGCCGGCGGCAGCGGGGGCAACGGCGGCACCGGCGGCACCGGCGGGACGGGAGGCAAAGGCGGCAACGCGCTGGGCCTGACCGGCATGCCCGGACGAGGGGGCAACGGCGGCACCGGCGGCACCGGCGGCGCGGGTGGCGCCGGTGCAGATGGAGCCAATGCCGACGGCCCCGAGTCAGGAGGCAACGGCGGCGACGGCGGTGCCGGCGGTGCCGGCGGCAAGGGCGGCAACGGCGGCGCGGGTGGGCGAGGACGGTCCGCAACTGCGCCAGCCGGCAACGGCGGCGACGGCGGTGACGGCGGGGCAGCCGGAGCGCCAGGCGACGGCGGCAACGGCGGCCACGACAAAATCGGCCATGACGGCGGACGCGGCGGTAACGGCGGAAATCCGGGCAGCGCGGGCGGCGGCGGCGCCGCCGGCGCGAGTGGTGGCAGTGGCGGCACTGCGGGCAGCGAAGGAGCGAACGGTGCCGCGGTCACCTCGGGCGGCAACGGCGGGCGCGGGGGGGCGGGCTCCGACGGCCACCCGGGCTTCCCGGCAGGCGACGGCGGCGACGGCGGGAACGGCGGCAGCGTCGGCAACGGTGGTAACGGGGGCAACGGCGGCAAGGGCCTCGGCGGTCACGCGGGTCCAGCCGGCACCCAAAGCTCAGCCGACGGCGGTCCAGGCACTGACGGCAGCCCGGGCGGCAACGGCGGGACCGGCGGCACCGGCGGCTGGATCTCCGGCAACGGTGGTAACGGCGGCACGGGCGGGGACGGCGGGAACGGCGGCGAGGGCGGCGACGGCTATGCCGGTACCAACGGAGACGCGGGCAACGCGGACGGAGCGGTGGGCGGCGCCGGCGGCGATGGCGGCGTGGGCGGCCAGGGTGGATTCGGCGGCGTGGGCGGCTTGGCTCCCCAGGGCACCCCGGGCCATGACGGCGCAGGTGGCAACGGCGGCGCGGGTGGTGCGGGCGGCAACGCCGCCGACGGCGGTGCCGGCTACGACGCCGCCTCCGACCCCGATGCAGCCGCCGGGACCAACGGCGGCAACGGCGGAGCGGGCGGCCGGGGGGGCAACGGCGGAGACGGTGGCATAGGCGGCCCGGGCCTCACAAACGGTGCTGAAGGCGCAGGAGGCAATGCCGGCCAGGGCGGCAACGGCGGCGTCGGCGGCAGCGGAAGCGACGGGAGCGGTGAGGACGGAAGCCACGGCGGCGACGGTGGCCGCGGCGGCAATGGTGGCAGCGGCGGCGACGGCGGAGCCAGCGGCACGACGAACGGCAATGGCGGTGCCGGCGGCAAGGGAGGCGTCGGCGGTGCAGCCGGGTCGAATACCGCCAGCCCGACACAAGGAACGGTCTATTTCACCGGAACCGGTGGCCACGGTGGAAACGGCGGAAACGGCGGCGCTGCGGGCGCCGGTACCGGCACCGCCGGGCTCAGCGGGCCCGGCGGTGCGGGAGGTAACGGTGGCGCCATCGGAACTCTCACGGGCGACTTAGGGGACATCGGCTTGACACTCGACGTCGCTTTTCCACCGTTCCCAGGTCAACCCGCGACGGGCTCCGTCGGCGGCGACGGTGGCACCGGCGGCACGTCCTCAGACATTCGTATCCACCAGGCGACGTGAGCTGGCACGTCGTTGTCCGGCGGCGACCCGGTGTTCGCCGCTAGTCGCCGAGGGAGTCGAGGAACGACCGGATCGCGGGGTTCGCAATCTGCGGATGGGTGAGGTTCGCGGCGTGGCCGGCGCCCGGGATCAGCATCAGCGGATGCGCCTTCGGGATTCGGTCGACCAGGACCTGGGCCGCCTCGACGGGGATCGACGCATCCGCCTCGCCGTGGATGACGAGCGTCGGACAGCCGATCTCGCCGAGCCGTTCCGTGATGTCGTCACGGGTCAGCAGCGGATGTGCCGCCGGCGTCGCCCAGTGGTTCGGTCGCATCGCCCACAGCGACTTCCATGCCTCTTCATCCGCGCCCGGTCCGAGGATCGCCGTGGCCGCGTAGTCCAGCGTCCCCTGCGCGGGACCGTTGGCCTCCCAGTCCGCCGTCATCGCCTCGAACAGCGGCAGCACCTCGGGGTCCTCGACACCGGCCTGGGTGTCCATCAGGACCAGCGCCCGTACCCGTTCCGGTGCGCGCAGCGCCGCGCGCATCGACAGGAACCCGCCCTGGCTCATCCCGGCCAGCACCGCCCGCTCCACGCCGAGGTGGTCGAGGATCGCGAGCACGTCGTCGGCCAGGTCCCAGTACGACCAGCGTCCCTCCGGCTCCACCTCGCCGTGCGCCCGCTCGTCGTAGGTCACCACACGGTAGGCATCGCGCAGTGCTTCGACCTGCGGCGCGAACATCGTGTGGTTCATCAGGAAGCCGTGGCTGAAAACGACGAGGGGACCGTCGCCTCCCGTGTCGGTCATCCCGACCGTGACACCTGTCGACAGCGGAACCTGGAGGAGCGGATCGGGAATCACGGGCAGCGGCATGGACGAACCGTAGCGGCCGCTACCCCACCGTGATCGGCAACGTCTCCCAGCCGCGCATCGTCGAGGTGGACGCAAGCTCGGCCTTGTCCCAGTCGACCTCCCACGACGGGTAGCGCTGCAGCAGCTCCTCCATCGCGATCCGACCTTCCAGGCGCGCGAGCGCCGCGCCGAGGCAGTGGTGGACGCCGACGCCGAACGTGAGCTGCCGCCCGATCTCGCGCCGGATGTCGTACTCGTCCGCGCTGCTGCCCCACCGCTCGGCGTCACGGTTGGCCGATGCGAGCAGCAGCATCATCGCGCTGCCCGCCGGGACGGTCCGCCCGTAGTACTCGACGTCCTTGGCGACGTAGCGCGCAATCGCGTGCCCAGTCGGCTCGAACCGCAGCGTCTCCTCGATCGCGTTCGGGATCAGCGCATGGTCTCGATGAAGGTCGGCCCGGTGCTCGGCATGACGCGCAAGCAACGCCACCAGCCATCCGATCAGCCGAGCGGTGGTCTCGTTGCCTGCGCCGGCGAGAACGGTGACGTAGGTGAGGACCTCGTTGCGGCTGAGCGTTCGGGTCACGCCGTTCTCGTCCTCGAACTCCGCGTTGATGAGCTCGGTCATCAGATCGTCCGACGGGTGCTCGGCCCGCCACGCGATGTAGTCGGCGAACAGGTCGGTGTCCATCAGCGCGGACTGCGAAACCTTCATCTGCTGGCCCGGGACGGTACGCAGCTTGGCATCGGCACGCTCACGCACCGCCATCTGGTCCGCCTCAGGGATACCGAGCAGCATCCCGATCACGCGCATCGGGACCTCGTTGGCGAACTCCGACATCAGGTCGAAGCTGTCGATGCCGTCGAGCCGGTCGAGGCAGCGCTTGCAGTAGTCGCGGATCTCGGGTTCGAGCGCAGCGACCCGGCGCGGAGTGAAGACCCGGGCAAGCAGGCTGCGGTGCAAGTCGTGGATCGGCGGGTCCTCCATCAGCAGCGTGCCGGGAGGGATTTCGATGTCGGACTTGATCACCTCGAGGATCGGCCCGCGACAGGAGGAGAAGGTCGCCCAGTCCTTCAAGCCGTCGTCGACGTCGTTCCATCGGCTGAGGACGTAGAAGTCGTGGCGCTCGTTGTACCAGAGCGGAGCCTCGCGACGGAGCCGCTCGTAGACCGGGTACGGGTCCTCAGCAATCTGCCGGTCGAACGGATCCCAGTACATCGGCTCGGTGCTGCTCATCGCCGCGCTTCTCCCCTGGACCGCTAGGGCAGCGCGGCGGTCGTCCCGCCGTCGACCGGGATGATCGTGCCGGTGACGTAGCCGGCGCGGTCCGAGCACAGGAATGCCGCCACCTCGGCGACCTCGTCCGCGCGGCCGGCCCGCTTCAACGCCGAGCCTTGCACCAGCTGCGGGAACCGCTCCGCGGTGCCGGGCCCACCGGTCATCGCGGTCTCCACGAAGCCGGGGCACAGCGCGTTGGCGCGGATCCCCTGCGCGCCGTACTCGACGGCCGCCGCCTTGGTGATCGCGTGCACGCCGGCCTTCGCCGCAGAGTAGATGCTGGTCCCGATCGGCGAGGCACCGAGGCCGCCGATCGAGGACCAGTTGACGATCGACCCGCCACCGGTGGGAAGCATCGCCTTGATCGCGTGCTTGGTGCCGAGCAGCACTCCGAGCATGTCGACCGACGTGACCCGCTGGTACTCCTCCAACGTCGCCTCGAGCAACGGACCGCCGGACGCGACGCCCGCGACGTTGAGCGCGCAGTCGACCCTGCCGAAAGCCTTCACCGCGGCGTCGAACATCGCGATGACGCTGTCTTCGTCGGCGACGTCGCAGTGCACCGCGACGACGCCGAGGCCGACATCCTTTGCGGTCTG
>DASZUO010000033.1:0-10293 GCA_035547575.1 Amycolatopsis sp.
GGGGTGTTCGGCATCTCGGTTGCGGCGGAGCTGGTCGGTCTCGGGGTGCAGACACTGCGCCTTTATGAGGCGCGCGGCCTTCTCGAGCCGGACCGGACAGCGGGCGGAACCCGCCGGTACAGCCTGAACGACTTGACCCGGCTACGACGTATCACCGAACTGCTCGCCGCCGGCCTGAATCTGGCCGGGGCGGGAATGGTCCTTGATCTTGAAGCGGAGAACGCGAGGCTGCGGGCGGAGAAGGAGAGGCTGCGGGCGGAGAAGGAGGAGCAGCAGTGGCTCGTGACAGCGCCCATCCGACAATCCCCGCGCCGCGTGGCCCGCGGTCGCGCCGAGCCGCCTCCCCGCCCAGGCTAGCCGAGTCAGACCGGTCGGGTCGGCTGCGCGAAGAGCGGCTTGAGGTCGTCGTTGAGCGACTGTGCCAGGACTACCCCCGGGTTTCGCTGCCCGAGGTGATCGAGCTGGTGCGGACGTGTCGGCAGCAGATCGACGCGACCGCACCACCGGCGACGGTCGCGGAGCTGGTCGAACGTCTGGCGCGGCAGCGCCTCAATAGCCTCGGCTAGTTTCTGCGAGCCGCTGCTGGTTCGCACGGGCTGCGCCTGTGGTGTACCGGGCACGACAGTCGGCGTCGTGTCCTGCATGAAGTCACGCTCATGTGGGCTGAGTGTTGGGAGCTTTCGGAGGTCATTCGTGGGTGAGGTGGCGCGGCGGCAGATCGGCGCCGACCACACCGGTGGGGTGGTTCAGACAGGGCAGTGTGTCACCGGGCGTTTGCTCGGCCGCCTACGGGTAGCCGTCGTCGCCCCGCCTTGGTTCGAGTTGCCTCCCACCGGCTACGGCGGGATCGAGTCGATCGTGGCCGACCTTGTCAACGAACTCAGCGACGCCGGTCACGAGGTGAGCCTGGTCGGCGCGGGGCGGCATCGCACCCGCGCTGCTCGGTTCTTCCCGGTCTACAGGATTCCGCCGTCGGACCGGCTCGGAACACCGGTGCCGGAAGTGATGCAGGCGGCCGGTGCGGCCGCGGTGCTGGACGGGCTGGACGCCGATGTGGTGCACGATCACACGCTGGCGGGGCCGCTGCTGGCACGCGGCCGCGCGGTTCCGACTGTGGTGACCATGCACGGGCCGGTCGACGGCGATCTGGGTGACTACTACGCCGCGCTCGGTACGACCATGAACTTGGTTGCGATCTCGCAGGCCCAACGCGCCTGCCGCCCAGAGCTGAACTGGGTCGATGTCGTGCACAACGCGATCGACGTTGCCTCGTTTCCCTACCAGCCCGACAAGGGCGACTACGTGCTCTGGCTCGGACGGTTCTGCCCGGACAAGGCCGCGCACCTGGCGATCGACGCCGCTCGCGCGGCCGGCCTGCCGATTCTGCTGGCCGGCAAGCGCAGTGAGCCGGCCGAACATGCCTACTTCGAGCAGGAGATCCGCCCACGCCTGGGGCCAGGGGTCACGTACCTCGGCGAAGCCGACGCGACCAGCAAACGCCGCCTGCTCGCCGATGCCCGCGCGCTGCTGTTCCCCATCCAGTGGGAGGAACCGTTCGGCATGGTCATGATCGAGGCCCTTGCCTGCGGCACGCCGGTCGTGGCGCTGCGGCGCGGCAGCGTCCCCGAAATCATCGACAACGACCGTACCGGCCTGATCGTCGACACCCCCGACCAGCTGTCGGCCGCGCTGCACGCAGCGTCGCGCCTGGACCCCGCGGACTGCCGCCGAGCCGCCGAAACGCGGTTCGATCTTCCAGTCATGGCCGCAGGGTACGAACGCGTCTACCGCACGTTGCTTGCGCAGGCCAGCGCCTCCCAACGCAGCAAGGCAGCAGGAGACAGCAGCGCCGTGTCGCTGACCACACGCCGACACACAGAACGCATCGCCCCGCCCCCGGCCGCGCACCACACCACGACCAGTGCTCACTCTGCGCTGACAACAGTCCGTGAACCACACCCCAACTCCTAGCTGCCCGCACCGCTCGCCAGCCCAGAACGCAGAAGCCATGGTCGACACCACACAACCCCACGATCCCCCGGACTCGCCGCCACCGGAGACAACCGGCGGCGGCACAGCCGACAACTCATGCCCGGCCGCTGACGCCGCACCCACCGCGCCGGGCACCGAGGTGGCGACGGTCACCGTCGATGAGTCTGTCCAGCAGAGTCCCCTCGAAACCCTGCTCTCTTTGGCTGAACCCGACTTCCGCTCGACACGACGCGGCTACGACCCACGTCAAGTAGACGACTACATCGCCTCCCTGACGGCCGAACTCGACGCCGCCCACACCGCGCACCAGCAAGCCCTCCACACCGCCACAGCCACGGCCGCCGAACTCGGCGCCTGCCAGCACCAACTCGATCAGGCCCGACGCGAACTCGCCGACCTGCGCGCATGCCCTGCCGCCCACGCCTCCACCCGCGTCCACGACATGCTCCACCTCGCTGCTGAAGAAGCCGAGGCCATCCGCGCTGCCGCTCGTGAGGAAGCTGACCGGGCGCACTCGAAAGCCGAGCTCCTCATAGCCCAAGCTCGCAAAGACGCCGCCGCCGTGCGCGACGCCTGCCGCGACGCAATGCAACGCCTCGCCCACGAAGCCGACCAAGCCCGCACAGACGCCGATTCAGCCGCAGCCGCCCGAAGAGAAGAAGCCGACCGCGCCGCACAGATCGCACGCGAACAGGCCGACGCGCAAGCCCACAAGCAGATCGCCGCTCTGCATGAGCAGATCACCCAACTCACCCAAACCCGTGACCAGACCCTTGCCGATCTACGACGCCTCTACGAGCACATATCCGAGGCTCTCGCCGACCATGCCACGCCGCCAGCCAACGACCAGTGCTGAGAGCGCCGAGGTCTCCGGACAACCGGCTGCCAGGCGCGGACCCGGTGATGACGCGCTCACGCATCTTGTATCCCAGCGCCGCATGCGCAACAACGAGATGAGCTGTGGCGACAGCGACCGCAGGTCCGACGTTTCGCGAGGCTCCACGCGGTCAGTCACGGCCAGGACACGACCGATCAAAGGCGGACCTACAACATGCGCCATCGAGCCCGAGATCTCGGCGGTGCATGGCGTGCTCCGAGGACACGTGGTTGCCGCGATCGGAACCTTGCGCGCCCGCATGGCCGATCCATGGACGCTCAATCAGCTGGCTGAGGAGGCGCATCTCTCCCGGTCACAGCTTGTCCGGGCGTTCGACGCGACAGTTGGCGTAAGCCCAATGGCATTCTTGCGACAGATGCGAACGCGAGAAATGGCCCGGCTCCTGAATTCGACGGACCTCTCGGTTGCGGAGGTCGCCAGATCCGTTGGTTGGAAGGATGCGAAGTATGCCAGTCGGTGTTTCCGCAGTCACTTCGGCGTTTCACCTACCGAATTCCGTCGAGGCTGGCGGCGGTAGCCAGTCAGCCGGGGCGATACTTGGTCGAATGTCGTGGCCGTCCTATTCACTCGTCAGCGCCATCAATATGTTGACTCGCCACCACTATCGCGACCCTGGCCTCGGCTAGCGCCTCGTCGATATCGGACGCGTCCTCGGGATTCTCGGAGAAGCGGTCCAACGAAGCGACAATGCAGTAGCCGACCTGCCGACTCGCGACGTGATCGAGAAGCCGGCTTAGGCCCGGGCGATCCCGGCCTAAGCCGGAGTAGCCGATGTCGGCGAACTGTTCGGTCAGCCGTAGGCCGAGGCGCCGCGCTGCGGCAGCGATCACGCTCCGCTGCGCGTTCACGGCCAAGGCAACCTCCCGAGCCTCAACTGGCTCGACTCGGATGTAGCTGACGGCGAGCAGATCCTCGTCGCCCGGTTGGTCCGAAGACTCGCCCTGTCGGCACGGACATAGCACCGTCGCAGTCGGCACCCGGACTGCGCCAGACTCGCGCTGCTGACGCTTCGCACGGGCATGCTTGTGGCGTACTCGCGCGCAGCGCAAGTAGGCGGCAGTCAGCCTTTCAAGGTCGAGTGAATCCCGGAACACTGGCTGCTAGTTGATCTTGCGCGGCTACTTACGTGACATCACCGCATCCCGGCTACCGAGGCAGCTGATGCTTGGGGAGCCCTGTGGTCGCCAGACCCGAAGGCGCGACCACACTGTGCACCACGTTGCAGTGCCTGCTCCATGTGCCGAACCCTCAGCAGCCGCAAGACAGAGACGGGGATCAAGACGGCGAACCGGATGGCGTTCCAGAACCCGATGAGCACGAACAGGTTGACCCAACCCGGCCCGCCGTTACGAGCGATGGTGCTCGCGACGAACATCAGCAGCCCGTAGCTCACGACTCCACCGGCGCCTGCGAGCCATCCCCACTTGAGTCCGGTGCGGGTGTGGATGCGGCGGATGACGATGTTGCTCAGTGCGAACCTCTGTACCAGGTCGTAGAGGCGGGCGCTGATTGCCCGACTGGCTGCGAAGATCATGGGACTCTCCCTCTGCCCGGACGCGTCGATTGCGATGGCAGTCCAGAGAGAGATTCCAACCCGGCCGAACCAGGAAGCGGTGTCCGAGGACACGAGAGATATTCACTGCCGATTCCGAGCGTAGCTCGGCAAGCAGACAAGCGGAAGCCCGGTGGCGCAGCCGCTTCCGACGGTCTCTCACAGACTGCGACGATCGCAAGCCGTGACACCCGGTCTGCGCATGACCGTAGCTGAGGAGGGGCCTTCTAGGTCACCCAGGGAGCTAACCGAAGTCTCGGCCGGTGTTGATCCCTCGTTCTGGCAAGGGCCGGCGCGAAGTAGCCTCACTGCTAGTGGCTTGCGCCTGCCGGATAGCGGCCGCAGCCTGCCGCAGGTCAAGCCGCTGGTCGTCGCTGGCCAGCTTTGGACCGAGAGGGTCGGCGCCTGTGATCCCGTGCCGGTCGCGGTAGGCGGCGATGGTGCGCGTTTGCCGTTCCCAGGCGGCACGACGTGCTGGATCGGCGGGAGGTGGGCCGAGGCGGCGGATCCACGGCTGTTGCTGGGCTATGGCTTGGCTAGCGAGGGTGGCGGCACGCTGCTCGATCAACTCCTGCAGCTCGGCGAGGGCGCGGTGCATTTCGGCGGGCATCGGGCCGGTGGCTTCGGGTAGGAGCCCGGCGACGTAGCGGGGACCACGGCGCGGCCTGGTGCCACCGGAGCGCGCGGCGGTGAGTTTGACGAGTCGCGCGGTGAGTACTGCGCCGGGGTCGGTGGCGTTGTCGATCCCACCGGCCTGCACGGCTCGGGTCAGGAGTTGTTCGGGGTGGTGGCCGTCGGCTTCGGTGCGGCGCAGTTGGGCGATCAGTGACCCGAACGACTCGCCCTCGATGACGGCTGTGGCCTGGTCGGTGTCAAGGCCGCTGGCCGCAACAGCGGCCGCGAACCGGTCGCGTTGGGCAGCTTGAGCGATGGTCTCGTACTCGGCCGCGAGCTGGGCGATGCTCGACCACCTCTCTTGCTCGACAGTGATCGTGTCGTGGGCGGACTTCTCCGCGCCCTCGTGCTGGAGAACCCTGTACAGAATGGAACGAGCAGCAGGCTTTCCGTCGCCGAAACCGGGGGTGTGCTGGTGGTCTTCCAGATGGGCCTCATCGATGGCGACGTAGGCGACGTTCGACCAGCGGCCGCGGGTCATGGCGACGTAGAAAGCCTCCCGGATCATTGAGGACGAGTGAACGAGCAGGTGGGCAGTGTCCACCGTGGCACCTTGGGCGCGGTGAGCGGTGATCGCGTAACCGAGCTCGACGTGCTCGGCCACGTAGTCGGCAGGCAGCGTGACCCGGCCGCGTCGCCCGCGAACGCCGGACCGTTGGATGGTGAGGCTTCCGTCAGCACAGACGTCGCGGACGGTCCAGCGGTCGCCGTTTTTCACCCACCCCTTCCCGGTGGACAGGCGGCGGTCGTTCTCCCGAGTCACGATCACATCGCCCCGCCCGGCCACAGTGCCGTCATGCAGACTGACGCCCCCAACGGTGACCTGGCCGGCGAGCACGCGGTCGATGCGTGCCCGCTGGTTGAGAGCGGTCACCGTCTCGGTGGTCTCGGCTATCAGGATGCTCGTCTTGCCGCGGGCGGTGTCGTGCTGCCAGGCGCGGTACGCGGTGTCGAGCATCTGGCCGTGTTCGCCGTCGACGATGCGGCCGTGCTCGTCGTAGACGTCGATCACGTCGGTATCGCCACGGCGCAGCGCCAGGGAGGCGGTCTTCTCCCACGTGTTCGTGAAGCGGCGGATGTCAGCCAGCTCCGGGGCGCCGTCACCATCGGACTGGTTGTTGCGGTCACAGACCAGCATCCCGAACGCGCCGCCGGCACCAATAGCGGCGAGCTGGGCGGGATCACCGGCCAGCAGCACCTTCGCCCCAACCTCGGCGGCGTGACTGGCCAGCAGGTCGAGTGTCAGGGTGCCGGCCAGCGACGCCTCGTCCACGATCACCAGCTGGCCGGCGGTCAAGTCCCAGCGGCCCTTGACGTGCTCGTGAACCCACTTGGCGGTGTTCTCCGTCCCGATCCCAAGATCGCCGGCCAGCACGTCGGCGGCTGCCGCGGACGGGGCCAGCCCGATCACGCTGCCCGACCCGTAGGTGGTTTCCCAGGCGCGGCGCAGTCCACCGAGCGCGAGGGTCTTACCCGCCCCGGCCGGCCCGACCAGCACGTCCACGGTGCGGCCGGAGACGGCGATGCGTCGCACGACGTTGCGCTGGTGGACCGACAGCACCCGGCCTTGCTCGTCCGCTGCGCCAGCGACACGGGCGGCGCCGGCCGGGTCCAACGCCGGCCCGGTAGCGGTGCGGGAGAGGTCGAGCAGACGGTCCTCGGCATCCAGGAGCGTGGTCGAGCTGTAGACGACGGCGTTCTTCGGACGGAACACACTCGACCCATCCGGCCGGGTGAACGCGGCCGGTGCGGTGGTGAGTTCGGGCGGCGTGAGCCGCAACGATGCTGCTTCGGCGGCGTCGGTGATGAGCCCGACCACAGCCTCTCGGTCGGCGGTGGTGGCGAACCGCAGGCCCATCGTTTGCCGGGAGGCTTCGGCGTGCAGGTTCCAGCGGGTCCAGGTCGCCCGCGCCGTTTCTACCTGCTCGACCACGGCTCGTCCGAGTGCCGCCAGGTCGTCACGGCTGACGTCCTCGGCCCGCAGCAGCGGCGGGCACACGTTGTCAGAGAGCAGGTGGTGTGCCCAAATCGCGGGGTCGTGGCCGAGCACGGTAGTGGCGCGGTGCCGCCATTGCTCGGTCAACTCGGCCAGGGAGTGCAGTTCCTTGTCCTGCCGGGTCGAGAGGGTGGCCTGCTGTCGCAGCCGCAGGATCGTCTTGGTGGTGGGCTGGTGGCCGTGCTCGGTGACGTAGGCGTCGATAAGCCGGTCCTTCTCGGCGTCGATCGCCGCGCTACGCGAGGAGAACTCCGCAATCAGTCCGTCGGGGACGCCGATCATCTCCCAGGCCGGGTTGCGATCCTTGCCCCGCTCGCGTTGTTCCCAGCCGACACCGACCTCGCGGGTGAGCCGGTCGAACAGCAGCGCGTTGTAGTGTTCCGACAGCGTGACCACGGCGGCGTGCATCGGCCGACCGTCCAGCGCCCGCCACTTGCCATCCTCGCCCTGCACTTTGTTGGCGATCACGACGTGCGTGTGCAACTGCGGATCGGCGGCACGGGAGTCGTAGTGGTCATAGGCAGTTGCAATCAGGCCGCGGGTGGCGACCTGTGCAACCCCGGCATGCCCGACCCTGGTTGCGGCAACGTCGCGTTCCATCAACGCGATCACGTCCGCAATCGCGGCGTGATGCGCGCGCACTACCGCCGCTTGCGCGGCGTCGTCGGCCACCGCCCACAAGGCGCTGACGCTCTTGGGGACCGAGAACGTGTAGTCATACCCAGCCACGGTCCGGCGGGTGCCGCGCGCGTGCTCCTCGGACTCGATCTGCTCTACCGCCGTCGCCCGGTCGTCGGCGTCCAGGTCCGGGGCCAGATGCTCGACGCGGGCGGCGATCCGTTCCTCGACGGTCTTGTGACGGAAGTACGGCAGGCCCAACGCCTCGCCGGTGATCGGGTCCCGGCCCTGGCCGAGCAGCCGCCGTAGATGATCCTCGGTCACGGTCTTGCCAACCTCGATCCGTTGGTTGCTGGTGCCGAGGCCGTGGACGCCGGTGCCCAGCCAGGAGCCGGGCGGGCAGCCCTTCTCGGTGTAGTAGCGGATCAGCGGCGTGGTCAGGGAGCGGTGCCCGTCGCCGGCGGCGACCGAGGACAGCAGGTAGCGGTATCCCTCGCCGGCTGACATCACCCGCATCGAGACCGTCACACCCGATCAGGTGCGCCGGGCTGACCTTGTGGTGCAAGACGTGTGCAGCGGCCGGAGCAGCCGGTACGCGTGAGGACGCCCAGGCGGGCCGGTCGTGGCGAGTACGCGGGATGGTCGGCTGTCGCTTCAGCGGATCGCGACTCGGATTTGAGCTGGTACGTCAGACGTGCGTGCCCCGTAGCTGGGCGACGTGGCACGAAGATGAACATGGGCATGGCGAAGCGCCCGGCCCCAGGCGAGGTCGGGCGCTTCGTGCTGGTGTCGGGTCGGGTCAGCCGGTGGGGATGAGGTCGGTGATGTCCTCGACGGCGGTGACCAGGTGAGTCTCACCGTCTTGGATGAGCCGGTGGACCCCGGTGCTGGTGGCGCTGGTGATCGGACCGGGAACCCCGGCCACGGTGCGGCCCATGCTGAGACCGTGTTCGGCGACCTGTAGGGCGGTGGAGCGGATGCTGGCTTCCACGACGACGGTGGTGGCGCATAAGGCGGCGATGAGCCGTGCCCGTGCCGTGAACCGCTGTCGGGTCGGGCCGGTGCCGGATGGTAGCTCGCTGACCAGCGCACCACCGTTGTCGGTGATGCGCTGGAACAGGGTTGCGTTGCCGGGTGGGAACAGGCGGTCGGTGCCGCAGGCGAGAACCGCGACCGTGCAACCGGATGCGGCCAGGGTGGCGCGGTGGGCGGTGGTGGCGATGCCGTACCCACCATCGGCCACGACGGTGTAGCCGCGTTGCGCAAGCCCGTCCGCGAGAGTGGCCGCTGTGTGCTCGCCGTAGGCGGTAGCGGCGCGTGATCCCACCACGGCGACCCGCCGCAGGTGCGACCCGCCGAGTGCGTCAAGGTGGCCGTGGACCCACAGGGCGAAGGGTTGGGCGTGGCCGAGGTCAGTCAGCGGCTCGGGCCAGTCGGTGTCGCCGGGGGTGAGCACGCGGGCGTTCTGCTCGGCGGTCCGGGTCAGAACGGCAGCCACGGTATCGGGGGTGACGCGGTGGGCGGCCTCTGCCACGAGTTGCTGTGTCTCGTCGCGGTAGGGGTGGCCGGGTTCGGGCTGGTCTGCGCCGACGATCAGCCGGACCAGCCCGAGCGGGCCGTGCCGCCGGGTGAGGTATCCGGCGAGCCGGTTGCCGGGTTCGATGCCGCAAGCGAGCGCGATCCGTGCCGTCCGGTCGCTGTCCGCGACCAGCGCGAGCACGTCGTCCGCGTGGGTGGTGTGGCGGGTCATGGCAAGGGGTCTCCTTCATAGGGGCCAGGGCCGTCCCGGCAAGGCCGGACGCCCGCCATCTCGTTGAGGGGGGCGTCCGGCCTGCCAGGGACGGATCAGGCCGCCTCGTGCTCGTCGGTGTACGGGCCGGTCGTGTCGGACTCGGCTTGCTCGTCCGCGCCGTGGCTGGGGGTGGCGGCGTCGAGGACGATCTGCTCGACCTCGGAGGCGGTGTAGCCCCAGGCGGTGAGGACCTGGAAGTAGCCGACCGCTGCCCGGTCGGGGTGACGCCAGGTGCTCCGGTCGGTGGCGGCTTCCAAGGCGCCGAGGGCGAGGGCGAGGGTGACGTGTGTGGCCTTGCTCGGGTTCGCCTCGATGGTGCGGGCCAGCGGGTGCGGCTGTCCGTGCTGGTAGTCCACGCCGAGCAGCGTGCAGGCCATGCGGTGGCTGTCCTGCACGGCGCGGCTGACCTCGCTGGTGCAGGTCGCGAGGGTGGTGGCGGCGAAGGCTGCTGCGTTGAGCGGCAGGCGCTTGCGGGCCAGGAACCCGGTCAGCCAGGCACGGCGCACCTTTTCGGCTGAGGCCCACGCCTTGTTGTTGGCGATTACCGCCCGCCGCTCGGCCTTCTGCTCGTCGGTCATCTTCCCGATTGGTTTGCCGGTGCGGCTGAGCTTGCGCAGGCCGTGGGCCTTCCAATCGACCACGACGTGCCCGACCTCGACCCCGCGCCACGAGTCGCGGATGCACACGGCGTAGCCGGGCTTCCCGGCGTAGGTGTCCTCGGTCAGCGGCTCACCGTCGGCGGTGGCCAGGTCGGACAGGAACAGGGTGGT
>DASZUO010000034.1:0-36213 GCA_035547575.1 Amycolatopsis sp.
GTCGAGCCTGTGTTGCCCAGGTAAAAGTCAGGTAAGGCCGGTGCCAGGCACGGACCAGCGCGATGATCCACAACGAACTCCCACGGGCGTCGAATCCAGCCGCACCCCGTCGGACCAGTCAAAGTCCGCGGTGGCGTTGACATGGCCCCACAGCGGGTTGAACACGCGGCCCGATTCAGGTCAGCTCGCCGCGAAGGAAGGTGGTTTTCCGGATGGTCCGGCCCCGGCGACCGGGCGTCTCGGGTGCGCGGGCGCTCGCCGAGCACGCGGCGGCAGCGGGCCTGGCCGGCTGAGCCCGTCAGGCCGGGGAGTGACCGGCGGTGGGTCAGACCCAGAACGCGTCCATGCTCCGCCCGATCGAGGGCTCGTCACCGGCGTGCGCGAATGCGGACAGCGCACGCACCAGCCCCATCCGGGTGGTGACCGGCATCCGGCCGACGATCCGGGTGATCTCGGCCCGTCGCCGCTGCGTCACCTGCCGGACCACAGCCGAGCCGCTCTCGGTCAGCGTGACGACCAGTTCACGCCGCGAGGCCGGGTTCGCCTCCCTGCTCACCAGGTCGGCCGCGACCAGCCGATCCACCATGCGGGTGACCGTCGACGGATTGACGGCCAGGTAGTCGGCCAGCGCGGTCAGCTTGAGCGGCCCGCGTGTGTCGAGCACGACCAGGACCCGGAACTGGGGAATCGTGATCGACTCGTCCACGGACGCGATGGAGCGCGCCGACACAGCCACCAGCAGCCGGGATGCCGTAAGCACCGCGTCCGTCACGGCGTCGACGTCATCGGAGGCGGGATCGCTGCCGGACCGCGCAGCACGCGCGGAGGTCGGGGCGGCACGAGGCGGACGGGGAGTCGGCATACCGTCCTTTTTACCCCATGTCGGCACATGAAACCTCGACAAGTGTTGTGTAGGGCAAGCGTTCCGGGTGGGACGGAGGAGTCGTGAGACCGCTCGTTCTGCTGCGCCCAGTCCTCCGCAGCCCGATCCTGCTCGACCGGGCGGGTCTCAGCTGCGTCTTCGGGCATCGGCTGGTCTATCTCGCGCACCGGGGACGGAAATCCGGGGAAGGGCGGGTCACCTCGCCCGATGCTCAGGCTCTGGTGCGCATTCGACGCGAGCGCTGGCGGCGAGCCTGAACTGCACGCCGAGGATCAGCAAGTACGCTGCCGTCGCCGTAAACCCCACCAGTGGCCATCGAAACCAGGCGCGCACGACGAGCGTCACGCCGTATACGAGCAGCACGCACACGCCCGCGGACAACAGGTGCAGCGCCGCCCACACCCGCACCTGCCGCGGCGGCGGAGACAGCACGCGCGCGAGCGAGCCGTACGCCACGAAACCGACCATCGCGAAACCCGCCACCGCACCGCCGAGCAACAACAGCGCCTCGGCCACCGAGGGTGGCCCACCGGCTGCCCGGATCGCGACCGTACCCGAACACCATAACGTCAGCGTGAACCCATGCGGCGCGGCACTTGCCGCCACCACCGACCGCAACTGTGCACGATATCCAGTACCAACCACACCCGCACGATATGTGCCATTTGTGCCACCGAAGTAACGGAAACCCCTCCGCACGACCAGTGTTCCCGTGCATACCCCAACCCCGGCCGCTGCGGTGTCCGACCGTCCGTAACCGACGGCGGAACTGCGGTGCAAGGTCACCTCGACATCTTCGCTGACACCACGGTGCCAGTCTCCAGAACAACCTCGGCCGTACCCGTCGCGGGCTACGGGCCGGGCCGGACGTTGCGCAGACCGCCGCGGTCGACATTCACGCCAGGCCAGCACGATGTGTACGGTCCACAGCCCAGTGCAACGTTTCGGTCGCGCGAGCCTGGCACCGGGTGGCCTGCGTGCCCGGCCTCGCCGCGCGAAGACCGATGCCGCAGTCGCGTTCGCCGCCCCAACCCAGTCGACCTGTCCGGCCCCACGGCTGCGGCATCCTGTTCGCCAGGCTCCGCAACGACCGAACAGCAACCCCACATGAAGGACCGAGGTTAAGGCCAGGTCACAAGGTTCTCACTCCAACCTTTTTTCAAGACGATTTCGGCCCATCTCCAAAACGAAATTCGGCCACTACCCATACAAATATGTTACATGGCAACCAGGAGAGGCCTGGCGAACCCGCCGTCCCAACGTAACCTATTTGGCCATTGGTCAGGCGACGCGACGACCAAAGGAAAGGATCAACCGAACAGCGGTAAATCTCGCCATGACAGCAGGCCAGGGCACCGATGTACCCGTCCGGAAACACAATTGCAACACACCGGACCGGCCCCTCCGGCCTGCTGGCGGCAAGAGTCGACGCGTGCAATCATGTCCCTGTTCAAGTTTTGCGTTGGGCACCAAGAATCGCAGAGGCGTGCGACTTGACACCTGAGAAACAGCCAAGAATCCGTCCGAGTCGGCGCCGGGAGGCACAGCGCATGCGAACGTGCCGTTACCGGGCGGCGGGCCCCCCGAGACTCGCCCGCTCCGCAATCGCGCCGGGTGGCCCGGCGGGACCCGCGACGGCAGGGACGAACACCGGTTGATCGTCGTCGCGACCGCCCGCCCCGTCCACCGTGGTCACGCCGGCGTGCAGTCGGGCGGACAAGCCCACGGTGTTGCTGGTGCCATGCTGGTCGATTTGGCTCGAACGGATAAATTTACCGCGCTCTTCTGAATATCCGCGTTATCGCCACCTTGACCACTTCCCATTTCCACATGTCACACAATCGCCATTATGGGCTTTCAAGCGATCTATAGTCCCCCGCGAAGGCGACGCACGGAAACCGTCCCGTTTACCTCTTGGAGATCGTCGCAGCCCAGCTCGCCGAGTTCGCCTTTCGAAGCCCTCGCAGTGAGCCATCGGCGCGTCGGACACCATGCCGTCGGGGCGGATTCCGATCCCAAGCACCGCGTCTAGCTGCCAATATGCCCGGCACGGCCAGGGATGCGTAATATTTGCACGACCGAACACCATATCGGGTGGCGCCGGGTGCGAAATATTTAGCTGGAACGGAATTCAAGAATTTGATTTCCCATATTTTCACAGCCGTTATTCAATTGTTTGAGATCGAATTTAACGTCCAATTAACGCTTACTTTCCCGCTGTTAACCCATGCCGTGATTCACTCTTGATCGTCCAACCGATCTCGGTGGGACCGTCCATCACCGGCGAGGCGGCAGAATTCCGGTAAACATTTCGAAGATACCTTCGACGACCTGTAATTCACCGCATGCGCCTCGCCGGCGGTTGACGGGCAGGATGGATCAAGAAAGGAAGCTCATGTCCGCAACCGCTCCTCCGGGAGCCCCAACGAGGCGTCGCCGTCTCAAGGCGGTGGTCGCCCTGGCCGTCGCCGCGGTCGGCGCCTCGGCGGCGACCGCCGCGGTGCCGGCCTCGGCGCAGCAACCGATCGGGGTCGGCCCGCTGCCGATCACGTTCCATATCAAGGACGACAACGGCAAGTGGATGGACTCCGGGCTCAACCTGTTCGGCGACCAGTCGCTGGCCGTCGCGGAAATGCCCCGGCTCGGCATCAGCGGTGGCGGCCTGCTCGCCGGGACCAGCCTGACGAGCATGCTCAACCAGGACCTGCCGAGTTCCCTGACCGGGCTGCTCAGCGGCACGGCGAGTGGGTCGCCACTGAGCACCCTCGGGCAAAGCCTCTGGAAGGCCCTCAACCTGGACAGCACGCTTTCAGCGGTCCAGCAGATCGGGGCGAGCAACCCGAAGGCCGCACCTACCGCGGCCAGGGCCGAATCCCTCATGGGCAACTTCGCCCAGGAGTTGTCGGCACTCCCTGCGGACCAGCCGATCAACCTGGGCTCCGGCCAGTTCCAGGCCGGCCTGGATCTGCAGGGTGCGCTCAACGAGCTGATGACGTTTGCCCAGAAGGGCCCGGCCGTGAACGTGAAGTTCATCGTCGACCCGAAGGAGTCGGAGGGCATCCGTGACCCGTTCGGTGTCATCGCGCCCGCAGGGGCGGTTGGCTTCCCGTACGACGATGCCAAGGGCGCGTTCTTCGGTGAGCAGGACATCTCTCTGACCGAGCCTGGCCTCTACGCGTTCGACGACCGGGTCAGCCCCTACATGCTGGGTGCGGTCGTGGTCGACGACCCGCTGACCATCGGGCTCGACTTCGGCAAGAGCCTGCAGATCAACTCGCGTGGCATGACCGTCGCGTCCAATTCGGACGTCGTCAACCGGCTGGTGAACATCTTCTTCAACATCACCAACCCGGAGAACTGGCAGCAGTTCAAGCCGAACGCGCCCAACAGCTGGAACCCGATCCAGCCGCCGGTGCCGATCCTGCAGTACGACGCCGCGGGCAACCCGGTGCTGATCCCGAACCTGGACGCGTACTACGACAAGAAGTTCGAGTACCCGAAGACCCTGATGGCGGGTGACAGCTTCCCGAAGACGCCGGGCGTCGGCGAGGTCTGGATCGACACGGAGATGGAGGAGTGGGCCGGCAAGGACAAGGTCGGCTCCACCACGAAGATCAACGCCAGCAACTGGTCGGTCGATCGGAAGATCGGTGGCGTGTCGATCGACATGAACAACCCGCACAACATGTGGACCGACAAGGACTACAAGTACCTGTACCAGACCGAGTGGTTCGACAACAAGCTCGACGTTTTCGACCGCGAAACCGGCCAGTTCATCCGCCAGCAGGAGGTCGGCCACAACCCGGCGCACGTGATGACGGAGACCGGCAGTGACAACCTCGTGGTCGGCCTCAACGCCGGTAACGAGCTCGTCGAGCTGGCGCCGGGTGGGACCAGCATCCTGCGGAAGATCTCGGTCAGCCCGACCGGCGAGGTCCGTCACCCGCACGCGCACTGGACCAGTGCCGACGGCAAGACGGTCATCACGCCCAACACGCTGACCAACAACGCCTCCATCGTGGACATGCCCTCGGGCACCGTCAAGACGGAGCCGACCGGTCAGCTGCCGCTCGCGTCCAGCATGACGCCCGACAACGCCAAGGCCTACACGGCTGACTTCCTTGGCGAGGACGTCACCTGCATCTCGCTGGGTGCGGACGCGTGTGTCAAGGACGGGAAGAAGGTGCACAGCACGCAGATCGACCTGTGGCAGAACTACAGCCCGAACGACGGTCCGAAGAGCGGTGCGGCGTACGGCGGCCTGATGATTCAGCTGCCGGTGAGCCCGGACGGCAAGGCGATGCTCGGCATGAACGTGTTCTCGGGCACGATTTCGGTCATCGACCCGAGGACCGACAAGGTCGTCAAGGACCTGCCCTGTGCGGGCGGTTGCCACGGCCTGAACTTCGGTGCCAAGAAGGGCGGCGGCTACTACGGCTACGCGTCCAGCAAGTTCGCCAACATCATGAAGGTCATTGATTATGACCCCAACAATGATGGCGACATCTCGGACGCCGCGGTCGTGGGCACGGTGACCCTTGACCCGACCTCGGCGACGAAGATGGACGGCACGGTCAGCGGCCGCGCCGGCTACGGCGGCCAGGGCGTGCTGCCCATCCCGCTCGTCTACAACGGCTGGGTTCAGCAGAACCAGGGTGACTGGCGGAAGATGCTGACCTGTCAGCAGCTCAACCCCATCAACCAGTCCGTCTGCGGATAGTCCACATCGTGGCCCGGGGCTGGGCTCGTGCCCAGCCCCGGGCCACCTCGTTCGCGGGGACACCCGCATCGCTTGGCTCCTCAAAGGAAAATCGCCATGGCGCACCGCCCCACGTTCATCCTTCGGCTGCTAGCCGCGTCACTCACAACCGCGACCATCCTGGTTGCCTTCGCGACACCTGCCGCAGCGCGAGTGTCCATTGTGCCCGATCACGCGACCGACGGTGGCACCCAGACCTTCGCGTTCCGACTCGCCAACGAGCGGCCGGACACCGCGAGCACGCGGCTCGAACTCGTCTTCCCGCAGGACCCGCCTGTTGCCTACGTCGACGTCGGCACCGCGCCGGGGTGGACCGCGACCGTCACTCCGCGCCCGCTGAACCCGCCGGTCCAGATCGGTGGCAAGACGATCAGCGAGGTTGCCGGCTCAATGGTGCTGGCGGGCGGTTCCGTTGCCCCCCACCAGTTCGAACAGTTCCTCATTACAATGGGTCCGCTACCCGCGAACGGTCGGCTGACCTTCCAGGCGACCCAGAGCTACGCGAACGGCGATGTCCAGCAGCTGACCGGCGCCCTG
This sequence comes from Amycolatopsis sp., assembly GCA_035547575.1. Lineage (GTDB taxonomy): Bacteria > Actinomycetota > Actinomycetes > Mycobacteriales > Pseudonocardiaceae > Amycolatopsis_E. The sequence goes on from DASZUO010000034.1 coordinate 6,180, forward strand.
ACGCCGGTCATCACATTCGGCGACGTCCCACCCCCTTCCGCCGCCCCACCTGCGGGCTCGGAAGAGCAGAACCTCAATGGCGACGCGCAGTCCGGGCTCGCGGTGCGGGCGCGGGCGCCCGACACCGCCGCCGCCGACAACGGCCTGCCGCCACTGACGCTTCTCTGGGGCGCGCTCGGGCTGGCCATCGTCATCGTGGGCACCGTCGGCATCCGGGCATACCGCCAGCGGCGTCGAGAGTCCACTATGGATCATCCAGTGGATCTGAAGATCGAGCAAACCGAAGAAGAAGTCGATGGTGTCAGCCGATGACAATCCTCAAAGACAGGCGACAAAGGACCATTGAGCGCGGGTGGGGGGCGCTCAAACCCCGCCACGTCGTCGCCCTCCTGGTCTTGGTCGCGACCTGCTGGACGATCCTCATCGCCACGGCATCGTCGTCGCCCGGCGAACCCGTGTTGCGGTCGACCACTCCAGGCAACGCCGAAACCGTGAAGTCGCCGGATCAGGTGCTCCTGACATTCGACCGGCCGGTGCCGGCAGGCCTGGCCACAGTACGCATACTCGACCCGTACGGCGATCAGATCGTCTTCGAGCGGCCGGTCCGCGCGGCTGGGCACCCGGACACCATTTCCGTACCCATGCCCAAGAAGCGGTACGAAGGCACCTACGCCGTCTCGTGGACGTTGCCGTCCAGTGGGCTCGAACCGATCAGCGGCGCCTTCACCTTCGATGTGTCCTCCCCCATCGAGCCGCTCGGGGTCCCCGAGATCGAGACCAAGCACGACCCGTACGTCGCGGTATTCCACACCGCCGCCCGGTTCGCCGCTGTCGCCGCACTTGTGCTTTTGGTCGGCGTGGCCTTCCTCGTCGCGGCGATCTGGCCGGCCGGTGCCCATTCCAGGACCGTGCGCCGGATCGTCATCGGCGCCTGGTGCGGGCTCGTGGTCGCCACACTCGCGGTCCTCGCCTCGTTCGGTCCCTACGCGGCCTGGGCACCACTGAGCGGGGCCTTCGATCCGCGCCTGCTGTCGGGCACCGTCGAGTCGGACGCGGGCGCCGCGCTGTTGACCCGGTTGTACGTGCTCATCCCGGCGACCCTCGGCCTGGCGCAGCTGATGACCGCGCCGACCGCCGAGACAACGCGGGAACGCTGGATCCGCGGCGGCGCGGTGCTGGGTTGCGCGGCGGCCGTGGTCGCCACCTGGAGCCTGCCGACCACCCGGTCTCCGCTTCCCGTGGCCGTGGACATAGTGCTGCTCACCACCATCGCAGTAGCAGTCGGCGGGCTCGTGCTGCTCTGGTTCCGAGGCGATGGCTCCGTGGTATCGCGGTTCTTCAGGCTCGCGTCGGTCTGCGCGGGCCTGCTCGTGGTCACGGGTGGCTATCTGGGTTTGCGGCACGGGGTAGCGGCTACGTCCTACGGGTGGCTGCTGCTCGGACTTCTCGCCCTGGCTGCGTTGCTCGTCGCGACCGGTCTGCTGCTTCGCCGTCGGCATCGCGCGCATGGGGGCAAGAAGAAAAAGGGCTCCGCGCTCGTCCGGCCGCGCGGGACGGCTGTCATCGCAACAGGCATCGCCGGGTTGATCCTCGCCGGCACGGCGGTGCTGGTGGTCGCCGAGCCGCCGCGGACCGCACATGCCGAGTCACCCTCGAGCCCGCCGTTCGCGATCCGGGACCAGGCGGCACCGGCGAGGTTCCCTTTCGACACCGGCAAACCCGGCGGACAGGGATCGCTCGACCTGGTCGTGGTCCCCACCGCGGCCGAACACGGCCAGATACACTTCGACATCCACGTCACCGCGCTCGACGGCCAGGACGCGACGAACAACGGCGTCTCCGTAACAGCCGTGCTGGAGCGTCCAGACGGCACCGCCGCACCGATGCCGGTCTCGCTCGCCTCAGCCGCGCCCGGCTACTCGGTCGGCCAGGCCACCGTCCAGAACCGCGGTCACTGGGCGCTCGCGCTCACCGTACGAGCCGCCGACGGGAGTCGGCAGGCCGTCGTCCTGCCGATCGACGTCACCTGAGGCGCCCGTTCGCACCGAGGAGTCGCGTTGTCCTTATCCGATACCGATCAGCGCTCAGGTGGTTCCCGCGCCGCGCGAAAACCACCCGGGGCCCGCCCATGGCTCGCCACGCAGCTGCTGGCGCGACGGGTGCACTTCCTGGCCGGGATTCTGGTCGCGCCCTTTCTCCTGGTGGTGTCCCTGACCGGGCTGATCTTCGCGTTCACCCCGCAGATCCACGACAACCTCTACCACTCGACCCTGCACGTGGGCCCGCACAGCGGCGCGCCGCACCCGATGACCGACCAGATCCGGGTGGCGCTGACCGCGCATCCGGAAGACACGCTGCAGTCCGTCATCACACCGCCCGATCCGGACCGCACCACCCGGGTCGTTCTGTCGGAGCCGGGCGGTGCGGACGTGCAACGGACCGTGTACGTGAACCCGTACACCGACCACATCACCGGCGACATGATCACCGTCGACAACCGCCTGCCCGCCAACACCTGGCTGCGCAAGCTGCACAGCAACCTGCAGCTTGGTACGGCCGGGCGGTGGTATGCCGAACTGTCCGCGAGCTGGCTACCGCTCATCGCTGTGGGCGGTGTGCTCATCTGGCTGGCCCAGCCACGGCGCCGGATGCGGGTGCGTGAACTGTTCCTACCCAGCGTCCGGGGGAAGAAGGGATGGTCATGGCTGCGCGCCGTACACGGACCAGTCGGGCTGTGGCTCACCGCGGGCCTGCTCGCCATCAGCATCACCGGGCTGGCCATGTCTCAGTTCGCCGGAGGCCGCTCGGACCAGTCGGTCGACCCGATCCACCTCCGCGCGCCGACACTCACGACGGCCCCGGTACCGGTGCCACCGAACGCCGAGCCCATCGGCATCGACCGCGCCGTGACCATCGCCCACCACGAGGGCCTCACCGGCGACCTGCTCGTGACGCCGCCGGCCGCGCCGGACCGGCCCGTCACGGTCGCCGAGATGTACGACGGCGGGCACGACAGCGTCGCGATCGACCCGTACACGGCGCAGGTGACCGAGCGGGTCAGCTGGGGCGACTATTCCCTCCCGGCCAAACTCACCGCCCTGGTCGTCCAATTCCACACCGGCTCACTGTTCGGGCTCGCCAATGAGATCATCCTGGCCCTGATCGCGGTCGGCACCATCGTCCTGATCACACTGGGCTACCGGATGTGGTGGATACACAATCCTTACCGCGGCCGGTGGCCCACGCTGTCGCACACGGTGTGGCGGCAGCTGACACCCCTGCCGCTCATACTCTCCCTGCTCGGCATCGCTGCGCTGGCGCGGGTGCTGCCGTTATTCGGCGCCAGCCTGCTGAGTTTCGTGGTCCTCGACGGGATTCTCGTCGCCATCAAGCGGCGGCCCCACCACCCCAAGGCGTCGTGATGTCAGGTCACATCCAGAGTGGAGCGACTTGCTCGGTGGCGGGGCGCTCGCCTCCTGCGTCCGCGAACGAAGCCAGCGCGAACACCAGCCCCTGCCGGCTGCTGGCGGGCATCCGTGTGACGATGCGGGAGATCTCCACGCGCCGCCGGTGAGTGACCTCCCGCACGGTCGCCGAGCCGGGGCGCGGTCGGCACGGCATCGGTGAGCGTGCCGAAACATTCATCGAAGAGGGCAAATGTTAATGCAGGCTTCCCGCGGCGGCCTGACAACGCGGACACATGGAACATAGTTGACTTCGCCGATCTCCGGCAGTAACGAACCAGAATTGTGGCCGGCTTTCGAGCATCCGCGGGACCACTCCACGGCCGGGCCAACGTCAGTGTCCACTTTCTTCTCGTTCAGCAATGATCACCGTCTCGATGCGGTGCGGCACCTGATGGAACGCAGCGAAAAAGAGCGGCGCAATCGGTGGACAACCAAATGCCCTGAGCAAGTGTTGACTAGAGCAAACGTATTTGACTAAAATGTTGTCGGCTGGCTCCGAGGGCGGCGGAAGCTCTCGGATCCGGCCTTTTTTTGCCATGCTGTGCCTGCTGCCGATGAGTGACCGGGACACACCGACAACGGCCGTTCGGCACGTGCTCGACAAGCATCTACCGCTGATGGACGTCGCTGACACGACCAGCCGGACATATGCGCGCTACATCAACGATCACGTAACGCCGTTGCTCGGCGACCTGCTGGACGCCCGACCGCGGTCGTCACCTCGGCGCCATCGTGCACAACCGCCGGCGTCAGGCACGACAGCGCCCGGCGACCCTTGCACGACACCGTGCACACCGGCACCACACCGTCGTGCCGGCTCACACGGGGTCTGCCGCGTTGTGCCATGCGGGCGTGAGTTCCACGTCCACCGTGGCCGGGCGGCCCGGCGTCAGCTCCACCTCGCGCGCGCTGGGCTCGTAGAGACGCGTCAGCACGGTGTATTCACCCAGCGGCAGGTCGGGTACCTCGTACCGCCCGTCCGGACCGGTGACGACCACCGCCACCGGGGTGCCCGCAGCGTCGGCGACCGCGACGGTCACGCCCGCCAGCCCCTGCCCGTCGGGTCCCGCAACAGTGCCGTACAACCGGGCAGTGGTCTCCACAAGAAGATCGGCGACCGCGGGTTCGCTGCCGACCGGCACGGTGACCGCGCGGGGCCGCTGCCCGGCGATGTCGGCGGTGAGAGTGACTTCACCGCTGGGCAGGCCTGCGAACCGGAAGGCACCGTCGGCGCCGGTGTCGGCGCGGCCGACCACCTGGCCCGACGCATCGGTCGCCACCACAGTCGCTCCTGCCACGACCGAACCGTCGGACCGGCGGACGGTGCCGGTCACCACGCCGTCCCCGATCACCACGAAATCCCGCACCGCCCCGGTGCCGTTGACGGTCACCGACGCCGCTTCAGGCCGGAAACCGGACGCTGTGACGATCAGGGTGTAGGTGCCCGACGGCGACACCTCGATCGCGTAGGCGCCGCTCTCGTCGGTTCGGGCCCGCGCGACCTGCCTGCCGTCGGCGCTCGTCACGGTGACCACGCCGCCGCTGACTCCCATGCCCTCCGGGCTGCGCAACCGGCCGTGAATCTGGCCCGGCAGTTCCGACGTGCTCGGCTGTCCTGCCGGCGGGGTGCCGGCGTCGCCGTCGGCGGCCAGGTCGATGGTGCGGCGGAGCGGGATCTCGCGCAGGAACAGGATCGCGATCAGCGCGATCGCGGCCAGCGGGGCGGCGAACAGGAAGACGTGCGCCGTGCCGTCCCCGTAGGCGGTCTCGACGACGGCGCGGATCGGCCCGGGCAGCGCCGACAGTTGCGGGATCTGACCACCGGAGGTAGCCGTCGCACCGGCGGGGACCCCGAGCGCGGCCAGCCCGGATGCGATCTTGTCCGAGACGCCGGTGCTCAGTACCGCACCAAGCCCGGCCACCCCGACGGCACCGCCGAGCGAGCGGAAGAAGGCGACCGTCGAACTGGCCGCGCCCATGTCCCGCATGGCGACCGAGTTCTGCACCGCCAGCACCAGGTTCTGCTGCGTCATGCCCACGCCGAGGCCGACCAGCGCCATGAACACCGCCAGCTCCCAGTAGGGCGCGGTGGCGCTGATGAAGCCCGCCTGCAGCGCGAGGCCCGCGGTGAGCAGCACGCCACCCAGCACCAGGAAGCGCTTCCACTTGCCGTACTTCGTGATCAGCTGCCCGGCCACTGTCGAGGACAGGAACATCGCGCCGATCAACGGCAGGGTGAGCAGGCCGGCTTCGGTGGCCGTCGCGCCGCGGGCGAGCTGGAAGAACTGGCTCAGGAACACCGTCGAACCGAACATCGCGACGCCGACGAACAAGCCGGCCACCGTCGCCATCGTGATCGTCCGATCACGGAACAGCCGCAACGGCACCACCGGCTCCGCCGCCCGCGACTCGACCAGCACCGCGAGTGCGAGTGCGGCGAGGCCACCGCCGACCCAGGCGAGCGAGGGCCAGGAAACCCAGGCGAAGTCCTTACCCGCCAACGACGTCCACACCAGCAGGGCCGATACCCCGCCCGCGATGAGCGCGGCGCCCAGGTAGTCGATGTGTACCTCGCGCTTGATCGTGGGCACCGACAGCGTCCGCTGCAGCACCACCAGCGCGATCGCCGCGAACGGGACCGTGATGAAGAAGCACCAGCGCCAGCCCAGCCACGAGGTGTCCACGATGACACCGCCGATCAACGGCCCCCCGACCACCGCAACGGCCATGACGGCGCCGAGATATCCCGTGTAGCGCCCGCGTTCACGTGGCGGGATGATCGCCGCGATGACCACCTGGGCCAGCGCCTGCAGCCCGCCCATGCCCAGACCCTGCACCACCCGCAGGCCGATCAGCTCGGTCGTCGACTGGGTGGTGCCGCACAGCACCGAGCCGACGATGAAGATGACGATCGAGAGCTGGACCAGCAGCTTCTTGCTGAACAGGTCGGCGAGCTTGCCCCAGATCGGGGTGGACGCGGTCATCGCCAGCAGGGACGCGCTGACCACCCAGGTGTACTCGGCCTGTGTGCCGCCCAGTTCGCTGAGGATGCGGGGCAGCGCGTTCGACACGATCGTGCCGGACAGGATCGCGACGAACAGCGCGAGCAGCAGCCCGGACAGCGGCTCGAGCACCTGCCGCCGGCCCCCGGCGGCTTTCCCGGCCGCGTGAGCCGGCCGCGGGTCTTCAGTAACAGTCGTCATCTCGACAGGTCCTTGCGAGCGGTGAAGTGGGCACGCATGTCCCCTCTGGGACATGCGTGCAGGTTCGTCCCCTTCGGCACTATAGCCAAAACGTGCACGTCGTGCAAAAATATTCCGGGAACGGCCGGGCGACCTATGTTGTGGGTATGAGTGACGACCTCGGACGGCGCGAGCAGAAGAAGCTCGCCACGCGCCGCGCCCTAGCCGACGCGGCGTTGCGCCTGTCCGTGGAAAGCGGCATCGAGCACGTGACCGTGGAGCAGATCACGCAGGAGGCCGGGGTCTCGCTGCGCACCTTCTTCAATTACTTCTCCGGCAAGGAAGACGCCGTGGTCGCCGGGGACGCCGCGACCACCGAGGCCCTCGTCGCCTCGTTCGCGCGGCGTCCCGCCACCGAACCGGTACTGGTGGCCTTGCGCAACGCGATCGACGAAGCCCTGTCCGCACACATCGACCAGCCGCGGGCGGAGCAGCGGCGCGCCCTCCGCCGCACCCCCGCGCTGCTGCCCCATCAGGTCGCCGCCTTCGCCGCCTACGAGCAGCAACTCGCCGAGGCAGTGGCGGCCCGGCTGGACCTCGACGTCGAGACGGATGCCTACCCGGCGACGCTGGCGGCCGCCGTACTGGCCTGCCTGCGGGTCACCGTGCAGCGGTGGCTGGACAAGCGGCAACCCCATGACAAGCGCTCGCTCACCCGTACTGTCGACAGCATGATCACCCTTCTCGCCACAGGGTTCGACACGCAGGCAAACCGTGGACCCGGCCGCGGGTTCACAACAGCAGCCGTCCTGCCTCCGCACGACGAGCCAGGTGCCCTCCGGCGACGGCCCGTGACGTGATGCAGGAGCGGGCGGCCTCGATGTCGTGGGTCCTGAGTGGACACTCGGGTCAGTGACTGCGCGCCACGGTGGCGCGGACGTCGACGGGGGACGTGCGCGACGACGGCGAGATATTTGGTTGGTCCCAACTTGTTGTTCCGGCCTGCGTTGGCTAGGGTCACGGCTGTGGTCGATCGCGCGATCCTTGATGATCTGGAGCGTTCGCTTGCCGCGGTATCGCGGCTGCTGGCCGACCGCGCCACCGCGGGCGATCTCGCACGACGCTGCGGCTACGACCTGCCGGCGGCGTCGTGGGCCTTTCTGGAGCACCTGGATGCCCGCGGCGCTCTGCGGGTGTCCGACATCGCGGCGTGTCACGGTGTCGACGTCTCCTCGGTCACGCCGCGCCTGAAACGACTGGAGAACGCCGGCCTGGTCGCACGCGAACGCGTGCCCAACGACGCGCGCGCGTTCCTCATCAGCATCGCCCCCGAGGGCACGCGCGCACTGGAGAGTGTCCACGCGGCACGTCGCGAGATCCTCCAGCAGGCCCTCGACGGCACCGGCTCGGCTCGCCTGGCCGTCGCCGCCGCCGTGCTGAGCCGGATCGCGGACCATCTGTCCCCGGAACCACTGGTCAGGTAGCTCCTACAGGAATGAGGCACATGGAAATGACCGGCACGAACGCTGGATCTCCTCGTCGTCGGCGCGATGGACACCGCCGATGAGCAGAATCCGCGACCTCTCGCTCCTCGCCGGCCGGGGCGTGCTGGGCGGTTACCTTGCCGCCCACGGCGCGCAGAAGCTGTGGGCGGCCTTCGGCGGTCCCGGGCTGGACCCGGTGGCCGGTGCGTTCGACAAGCTCGGTCTCCGTCCCGGACGCGCGATGGCCCGTCTGGCGGGGATCTCCGAGTTCGGCGGCGGTCTGCTCACCGTGGCAGGCCTCGCCGACCCGCTCGGGCCGCTGGCCATTGCCGGCACCATGGCCGTGGCAGGCACCACTCACGGAGCACGCGGTCCGTTCGCCGCGAACGGTGGCTACGAGCTGCCGCTGAGCAACCTGGCCGCCGCGCTGACGTTGGCGGCCACCGGTCCGGGCCGCTACTCGCTCGACCGGCTGACCGGAGGGAACCTCCCTGGCCCGCTCACCCGGCTCATCGCACTCGGCACCGCGGGCGGCGTCCTGGCCAACGTGGCCATGATGCGCCGGGCCAAGGCCGCGCCGTCCACGACGGCCGACGACGCCGTGAAGACCGAGGAGCGTTGAATGGCCGGCGAGACCCAGCTGTGGGAACTCATCGCCACCGGACGCCAGGCGGTGCTCGCGACCAGCAAACGCAACGGCCTGCCGCAACTGTCCAATGTCCTGTACCTGCCCGAACCCGATGGGCGTACGGTGCGCATCTCGACGACGGCCGAGCGGCGAAAGACGCGCAACCTGGCCCGTGACCCCCGCGCCGTCCTGCACGTGTCCGGCAAGGACTTCTGGGCTTATGCAGTCGCCGAAGGGCGGGCGACGCTTTCGCCCGTGGCGACCGAACCCGGCGACGAAGCCTGCCAGGCGCTGCTTGCCGTGCACACCGCCTTCTACGGAGAGCTCGACACCGGCAGCTTCTACTCCGAGATGATCACCAACCGCCGTCTCGTCGTCCGGCTCGACCTCGACCATGTCTACGGCATCATCGCCCCGGAGGGCCGCCGACCGGTTGCGGCGGCAAGCGATCCAGGCCCGCGTTCAGCATCGGGCTGACATCTGCACGACGTTGACCGTGCCATGCTGGTGCGGTGAACCGCTATCTGCTCGACAACCGTCGCCCGGAGGCAGGCGAACGGTTCGCGGCGCTCGCCGACATGTTCGACCCGTGGACCTTTCATCACCTCGACGCCCTGGGGCTCGGTGCAGGATGGTGGTGCTGGGAGGTCGGTGCCGGCGGCGTCTCGGTGCCGCGCGGCCTGGCTGAGCGCGTGGGGCCCAGCGGCCGGGTGCTGGCCACAGACATCGACGTGTCGTGGGCCGAGCCCGCGGCCGGCGGCGCACTCGAGGTACGCCGCCACGACGTGATCCGCGACCCGCCGCCGGCGGAGACGTTCGACCTGGTCCACGCCCGGCTGGTCCTGGTCCACCTGAAGGATCGCGCGGCCGCGATGCGAGTGATGATCGATGCGCTCCGGCCGGGCGGATGGCTGGTGATCGAGGACGGGGACCCGGCCCTGCAGCCACTCGCCTGCCCGGACGAACGCGGCCCCGACGAAGCACTGGCGAACCGGCTGCGCGCCCGGATGCGAACGCTGATGGCCGAGCGCGGGGCGGACCTCGCATACGGTCGCACACTGCCCCGGCTGCTGCGTGAGTCAGACCTCACCGACGTCGGCGCCGAGGCCTACTTCCCCATCGCGTCACGCGCGTGCGCGGTCCTGGAGGCGGCCACGGTCCGGCACGTCCGCGACCAGCTCGTGGCCGCGGAACTGGCGACGCCCGAGGAGATCGAGACGCATCTCGCGAACCTCGCGCGCGGCGACCTGGACCTCATGCTCGCACCGATGATCACCGCACGGGGTCGCAAGCCGGCCTGATACTCCAGACCACCGGGCTGCTTTCGGCACACCCGGACTCACCGCCCGACATCCCACGTGGAGCCCGTGGAGCCTGAGCCGTGCGGTCACGTCGTGAGCGCCCGGCGGGCGAACGCCCGCACGTCGGCATCGCTGTCGGACAGGCACCCGCGCAGCGCCGACGCCACTTCGGCGACCCCGGCCCACCGTGCCAGCGACGTCACGGTGGCTTTGCGCACGTTGGCATGACCGTCGCCGGCCAGCGACAGCAGGTGCTGCCACCTGTCGCCGGTCGCGCCGAGTGCCGTGGCGGCCGCCTGCCGGACCCGCCATTCCTCGTCACGTGTCGCGGCGACGGCGAGGTCCGCCAACGGTTTCGGCGTGCCGAGCCCGGCCGCCGCCTCGAACGCGGCCGCGCGGACGAGCGGGTCGGCGTCGACCGCGAGCGCGGCGAGAGTGGGCGTGGCGGCGGCGTCCCCGACCGTGCCGAGGCCGGTGGCGACGGCGATCCTGACCTGGCGGTCGCGGTCCTCGGCCGCCGCGCTCAACGCACCGGCGGCGTCCAGCGAGACCAGTGCGCGCACCGCCGCGATGCGCACCGCGGCATCGGGGTCCGCCAGCGCGCCCGAGTAGACCCCCGCGGAGCCGAGCCGCAGCGCTCGCAGCACGTCGACCACCGCCGCCCGCACGTCGGGATCGGCGACCTCCAGCGCGTCGTGCAGGGCCTTGGCCAGGTCGGCGTCGGGCTCGATGACCTCGACCAGCTCACGCAGCCCGCGGGCCGCCGCCGCCCGCACCGCGGGATCCGGGTCGCGCAGCGCGCCGGCCACGGCAGGACCGACGCCCGTCGGCGCGGTCTCCGTCAACGCGTACACCGCGGCCGCCCGGACGTTGGGCTCCGCGTCGTCCAGGTACCCGGAAAGGCCGGACAGGTCGGGATTCCCGTCGGCGAGCGCGAGCACCTCGAGCACGCGCGGCGAGTGCGGCGACGGCGGCGCGCCGGGCGAGGCGGGGCGGGCGACCGGTCGAGCCGGTTGTCCACTCGGGACGATTCCCAGCGGCTCGGCAACGGCGGCCGGGTCGGGATCGAACCCGTGCACCGGGACCAGGTACGGGCGCACCGGCCGTTTGACGAACTCGGTCCCGCCGGGCCGCTTGCGCAGGTTCAGGTGCGCCAGCCAGTTCGCGTCGTCACGCACGGGGTGGTCCATCCGATCGTGGTAGAGGCCCCAGCGGCTTTCCTCGCGCATCAGCGAGGACTGGGTGGCCATCACCGCGCAGTCGTGGATGAACGTCACCTCCGCGCAGCGCATCAACTCGTGCGGGGTCCGGCCGCCCATGCCCGCGATCTCCTCCTCCATCCTGGCGAACGTCTCCAGCGCGATCCGCAGCCGGCGCCCGGACTTGGGCGGCGCGACGTAGTCGTTGACGAAGCGGCGCAGCTTGTACTCCACCTGCGGCTGGGGTGGACCGTCCGGATGGGACAGTGGACGGTAGATCAACTCGTGTGCGCGCTCGATCTGGCCGGCGGGCAGCGCCGCCCGCTCGCCCCGATGCGCCGCCGCATGCGCCCCGGCCAGGTCGCCGAACACGAACGCGCCGATCATGTAGTTGTGTGGCACACAGGCGAGATCACCCGCCGCGTAGAGCCCTGGCACGGTCGTCGCACCGTTGTCGTCCACCCACACGCCGGACGCGGAATGCCCGCCGCACAACCCGATCTCGGAAATGTGCATCTCCACGTCGTGGGTGGAGTAGTCGTGCCCGCGGTTGGCGTGGAACGTGCCCCGTGTGGGGCGTTCGGTGGTGTGCAGGATGTTCTTCAGCGCGGTCACGGTCTCGCCGGGCAGGTGGGACAGCTTGAGATAGACCGGTCCCCGTTCCGACCCGATCTCGCGGGCCACCTCCGCCATCATCTGACCGGACCAGTAGTCGCAGTCGACGAACCGGTCGCCCTCGCCGTTGACCTGGTAGCCGCCGAACGGGTTCGCCACGTACGCGCAGGCCGGGCCGTTGTAGTCCTTGATGAGCGGGTTGATCTGGAAGCACTCGATCCCGGAGAGCTCCGCCCCGGCGTGGTAAGCCATGGCATAGCCGTCGCCGGCGTTGGTCGGGTTCTCGTAGGTGCCGTACAGGTATCCGCTGGCAGGCAGTCCCAGCCGGCCGCACGCGCCCGTCGCGAGGATCACCGCACCCGCCGACACGGTGACGAACTCGCCGGTACGGGTGTTGAACCCGGCGATCCCGGCCGCGCGCCCGTCCACGGTGAGCACCCGCACCGGCATGACCCGGTTCTCGATCCGAATCCGCTCCCGCATGTGCTTCTGCCGCAGCACTCGGTACAGGACCTTCTTGACGTCCTTGCCCTCCGGCATCGGCAGCACGTAGCTTCCCGACCGGTGTACCCGCCGGACGTGGTAGTCGCCGTACTCGTCCTTCTCGAACTTGACCCCGTATTTCTCCAGCCGCTGCACCATGGCGAACCCGCGCCGCGCCGTCTGGTACACGGTGCGCTGGTCGACGATCCCGTCGTTGGCGCGGGTGATCTCGGCGACGTACTCCTCCGGGGTCGCCTTCCCCGGGATGACCGCGTTGTTCACCCCGTCCATGCCCATGGCGAGCGCACCGGAGTGCCGGACGTGCGCCTTTTCCAGCAGCAGTACGCGCGCGCCATGCTCGGCGGCGGTGATCGCGGCCATGGTCCCGGCGGTGCCGCCACCGACGACCACGACGTCGGCGTCCCACTCGAGACGCTCGGACACCGAAGGTGCGGTGAACGTCATGCGGCACGCTCCCCAGCCGGTTCGGCCATCGCGGCCAGGATCTCGGCACGCGCTTTGCCGTTCGCCGCACCGGTTTCACGTGGCTCGGGCGACTGGACCACAGCGGCGAGCGTGCCGTCGCGACCCAGCACCGCGACCCGGTCGCCGAGATAGAGCGCCTCGTCCACGTCGTGCGTGACGAACACGACCGTGGTCGGGTGCGCCCGCCAGACATCGACCAGCAGCCGCTGCATGGCGACCCTGGTCTGCGCGTCGAGCGCGCCGAACGGCTCGTCCGCGAGCACGATCCGGGGCGTGCCGGCCAGCGTGCGGGCGAGCTGCACCCGCTGCCGCATCCCGCCGGACAACTCACGCGGCAGGTGCCGCTCGTACCCGGCGAGGCCCACCCGGTCGATCCAGGACTCGGCACGCTCACGACGTGGTTGCCGTGGCACCCCGCGGATCTTCAAGGGCAACTCGACGTTGCGCACGACCGACCGCCACGGCAGCAGGCCGTCGTCCTGGAACACCAGCGCGCGATCCGGCGACGTCCCCGTCACCGGCACGCCGCCGACCAGCAGCCGGCCGCCCTTGGCAGGCAGCAGGCCCGCCAGCACGCGCAGCAACGTCGACTTGCCGCAGCCCGACGGTCCGACGACGACCACGATCTCCCGCTCGCCCACCTCCAACTCGAGTCCATTCAGGACAGTAGTCCGGCCGTATCCGGCATACAGGTCCTCGACCCACAATGTCATGCCACACTCCCCTTCTCCCGCGGCAACCAGCGGGTCGCCCGGCGCCCGATCACCTCGACACCCGCCGAGGTCAGCCAGCCCAGGACGCCGATGGTGATCATTCCGACCAGGACCCCCGGGTAGTCGACGACGGTGTAGGCCTGCCACGTGCGGTACCCGACACCGTATTCGCCGGAGATCATCTCCGCGGAGATCACGCAGATCCAGGCCACCCCCATGCCGACGGACAGCCCGCTGAACACCCCGGGACGCGCGCCGGGCAACACGACGTTCCACAACACCTTGGCGCGGGAACCGCCCATGGTGCGGACCGCGTCCTCCCACACGACGGGCAGCGCCCGCACCGCGTGCCGGGTGCTCACCGCCACCGGGAAGAACGCGGCGATGAAGGTGATGAAGATGATCCCCTCCTCGTTGGTGGGGAACAGCAGGATGGCGATCGGCACCATGGCGATGGCCGGGATGGGGCGCGCGATCTCCAGCAGCGGCTGCACCACGTCGGAGGTGCTGCGCGACCGCGCGACCGCGGTACCGACGGCCACCCCGACCACCGCAGCGAGCAAGAACCCGACCACGATGCGCACCAGGCTGTCCGCGAGGTCGTGGTAGTACACCGGCGTGCCGAGCTGGTAGACGAAGTCCTCGGCGACCTCCACCGGGGAGGGCAGCCGGTCGAACTTCAGCCAGAGGTCGGCGTCGATCGTCGTCAGCAGTTGCCACAGCCCGAGGGCGGCGATCACGCTGGTGGCCCTGATCGCGGCGCGCCGTCCTCGCCTTCCCCGGTCCTTCGGCGGCGGCACCGAGGTCGGTTTCTCCCGTGGTGGCACGGTTTCCGGTGCGGTGGTGGTCACCGGTGCTCCTCTCCGGCGGCGGTCAGCGCCTGGGCGTAGGTGATGATCGTGCTTCCCGGGTGCCCGCTCGAGTAGTCGCGGGCGCCCTGCTCGGTCGTGAACGGCAGCGGCCCGGCGACCGGGTCGGCGACCCAGTAGTCCTTGTCCGCGAACCAGCGGGTGCCGGTCGCCGCGTCCGGGACGTAAGCAGCGCGCACTCTCCGTCCCCGGCTCTGGGCCGCGTCGACGGCGCGCAGCAGGCACACCGGGTTCGCCGCGGGATGGGTGGTGGATTCGCCGTCCAGCCACAACTCCCCCGCCGTGCGCGGGTCGCCGACCGCGGTGCCACAGGTCGTGTCCGTGCCGGTGATCGGTGCCGGATTGTCCAAAGTGGAGGAAGCGCGATCGTAGTCCGGGCCGTAGATGTCGCGCAGGTACTGGTCGTCGACGAAGGCGCCGAGGTCGAGTTGCTTGATGTTGCCGATCGACTTGAGGAAGGGCGCGTCGGTGGCGAGCGCGTCGACCAGCGGGCGCTTCAGCGGCAGATCGAAGGTGACCATCCCGCCCGCGCCGTTGTAGAGGTACACCACCTCCGGCGGCAGGCCGGTCGCGGTGGCCACCTTGATCGCCGCGTCCATCGGATGCGCGTGCAGGTAGCCGGTCGCATCCCGTTGCGCACGCAGGAACTCCGTCACCACGTCCTGGTGCTGCTGGGCGTACGCCTCGCGTACCACGACGCCGTGCCAGGTCGGCAGGTCGAGCGCGCTGCCGTCGTAGAGCAGCCGCGCCTGGTTCGCGAACACCAGCTGGCCCGGCCACGCGACGAACTGGCCGAGGGCGTCCACCGCGCCGGACTGCAGGCCCGAGGCGCCGACCGCCGGCGCCTGGTTCTGGATCCGCACGTCGTTCGCGGGCACGCCGGCCTTTTCCAGCGCGTGCACGGTGGTGCCGTGACCGGCCGAACCGGCGCTGGCGGAGATCTTCTTGCCACGCAGGTCGGTGAGCGTGTGCGCCGGCGAATGCGGCGGCACGACGACCATGTTCAGCGCACCGAGCAGGTTGTACCCCGTCGCCGCGATGAGCTTGGTGCGCCCGTCGCCGAACTGCTGGGTGCGCGAGGCGTTGATGAGCAGCGGGTAGTCACCCATCGAGCCGATGTCGATCTTTCCCGCGACCATCTGCGCGGTGATCGGCGCGCCGGTGGAATAGTCCTGCCAGGTGACCTTGTATTTCTTGCCGGTGCGGTTGCCGAGGTCGTCCAGCCGCTTTTCCAGGTAGCCCAGTGAACGCAGCAGGGTGCCGGCGGTGACCGTGTTGATGGTCTTGGACTGGTAGCCCACGACGACGTCGACCTCGCTCTGCTCGGCCGCGCTCGTCGCGCACCCGGTGAGGCCGGCCACGGCGAGCAGTGTCGCCAGAATCCTCTTGACGCGCACCGGCTTCACCGCAGCAGGTAGGGCATGTTGATGGTCACCGCGCCGGTCGGGCAGCGCGCCGCGCACGGCCCGCAGTACCAGCACTCGTCGACATGCATGTACGCCTTGTCGGTGTCCGGGTCGATGGCCAGTGAATCCAGCGGGCACATGTCGACGCACAGCCGGCACCCGTCGAGGCATTTCGACTCGTCGATCGTCACCGGGACGTCGACGCGACTCGGTACCAACGCCATGGAAAACCTCCGTATCTCGTCACGCGGGCAGGCGGTCCAACCGCGCGCGCAGGGTGAGCCGGTCGCCGCGGAACCGGATGTACTCGAGATCGATCGGGCGGCCGGACGCGAAATGGGTGAGCCGTTCCCAGCGCAGCAGGGCCGCGCCGCGCGGCACCTCCAGCACGGTCGCCGAATCCGGGTCGGCGTTGACCGCCTCCATGCCGACCTCGGCGACCCCGAGCCGCTGACCGTGGATCTCCTCCAGCAGCGCGAAGATGTCGTTCCCGGCCAGGTCACGTTCGAGCAGCGGAGCACCGACATCGGCGGGCAGGTAGGTCAGGTCGAGCGACAGCGGTTCGCCGCCCAGCCGGCGCAGGCGCTCGACGTAGGTCACCTCGGCGCCGCGGTCCAGGCGCAACTGCGCGGCGACCTGGGCCGGTGCCGTGATCGGGCCGGCCGCGCGCACCTCGTTGGTCACCGTGCCGTGCTCGCGCAGCACCTCGGCCAGCCCGGCGAGCCGGTGGAGCCCGTGCGGGTACTTGACCCCGCAGACGACCGTGCCGATGCCGGGGCGCCTGGTCACCAGCCCGTCGGCACGCAGCAGGTCCAGCGCCTCGCGAATCGTGTTGCGGGTGACCCCGAACTCGGCGATCAGCATGCGCTCGGGCGGCAGCACGCCGGTGAGGTCGCCGGCCAGCACCTGCCCGCGCAGCACGTCGGCGACCTGGCGTGCACGGTCGGAGCGCGCCCGGCCGAGGGCGGCGGGCGGCGGCGTGGGAGACGGCTCGGCGTTCATCGCGAACGACAATGGAGGCCGATTATCACGGAATGATTACGCCATCTCCGCCACTGCTGCCACCCTGCTGACCAGGCGTTTCTCCGGCGCACACCGCACTTGTGCCGCCCATTATCTGGGATCCGGGTTCGGGCAGGGCATTGGTGCAGATGGCACGCGCAGCGCCACACCGAGCCTCTGCTGCAAGTGCCGGCACCCGCCGCGGCCGAGATCTTCGAGGGCCGCGCCCTCGACTACCTGACCGCCCAGCTGGCCGCGGAGACCGGAAACGCGGCCACCCAACTGGACACGCCTTACCCTTCCGCAGTGTCCACACACCTGCGGACAGACCACTCCCCCGAGCCAGCAGCAGCTTAGCCGTCTCCCGCAGCTGGGTGCGGGCGGTCAGGCGCCGTCGACGGCGGTCACGCCGGACATCGTGCCGACGTAGGCGCGGGTGCCGGAGAGGGTGGGAGAGGCGAAGTGGGGCACCGGGCCGACGGGCAGGCTCGCTTGCACAGCGCCGGTAGCGGGATCCAGCGCATACAGGGTTCCGCTGCCGAGATCGACTGTCCACACGGCACCGCCACCGACAACGGGCGAGCCCGCCGCCGGCACCGGCGCCCGCCATCGCACGGTCAGGCGGCCCGCCGCGTCCAGATCCACCCGGCGGGTGCCGTCCCGGCACGGCAGGTACATGCTCGCGCCGTCGACAGAGCTCCCGCCGTATGCCGGGCACACATCCTGCCGGGACAGCTGCCCGCCGACGCCGCCGAGCCGGGTGCCGTCGAGCACGTAGCCGACGCCGCGCTTGCCGTCGGCGTAGACGTAGCGGCCGACGACGGTGGGCCCCATCGAGCCGAGATCGCGGTCGTGCTGGTTGTCGTCGACCCACTCGCTGGGGCTGAACGAGTCGGCCAGGGCGAGATCCGGGGTCAGCGCGAGGACCGAATCGCTGTGGTCATAGTCCGAAGTGGACTCCCCGTTGCCCACCGCGTAGAGCAGCCTGTTCCCGGCGACGACCGCACCGCCGGGCGCCCAGATCCCGCCCTCCCGTGACGTGGGCACCGCGTAGCTGCGTAGCGGCCCCAGCCCGGTGGTCGGCGCGGCGACCACCGAACCGACGTAATCGCCGCAGTCGCCGTAAAGACCGCCATAGGCCACGTACACGTAACCGCCGAGCACGGTCAGCGCGGCTCGCTGCTGGTGCGCGCCGTGGTCGCCGCGGGGCGGTTCGACCGGCCGGCTGAGCGTTACCGTGCCGTCCGCGGGATCGATGCCGGCGAGCAGGTGGGTGCCGCCACGCAACTCGGCCGTCACGAACACCTGCCCGGTGTCGGGATCGTAAGCCGCGGTGCCGGTGATGCCGAGCGGATCGATGTTGCCGCACGGCAGATCCGACAGCGGTTGCGGATCGCCCAGATGCCGTGACCACAAAACGTGCCCGTCGGCGGCGGCCAGCCCGTACACGGTGTCGTTCTCGGTGGCGGCGATGACCGTCGTGCCCAGCACCAGCGGCTGGCCGTACACCGCACCGTCCAGCCGCGCGGCCCACGCCCTCGACAGGACCACCGGGGCGGCCAGCGGCGCGACCACGCCGACCCCGGTACGAGCGTTGTCGTGGTGGTAGGTCGGCCAGTCCCCCGGCTGCAGCGGCCGGACCGCGGCGGGCGGCACCACCCGAGCGGTGGCCGGCGGTTCGGGCCCGGTCGGGGTGCCGGTGGCGGTACACGCGGCCAGCGAGAGCAGCGTGGCCGCGAGCACGGCCAGCCGCCCGCGCCACGCCCGGCAAGGGAACACCCGGTGATCGTTCACATTGCCATCATCGCCCACGGCCGTCCCCTCGGGCAGGAGTCCTGTCCGGCACATTCTTCCAATGCGCGACCAAGCTCGACACGACCGTGCCGGGTCAGGGGATGCCGCGGCGCACGTCGCCGGGAAGGTGATCGGCCCGCTCGAGGTCACGGCGAGCACTGGAGCGCAGTTGCCATGGCACGCTGACGACCATGACGCCCGGTTCGAACAGCAACCTGCCCTTCAGGCGGAGCGCGCTCTGGTTGTGCAGCAGGTTCTCCCACCAGCGGCCGACGACGTACTCGGGAATGTAGACGCAGACGACGTCGCGTGGGCTGTCGCGGCGCAGGTGCTTGATGTAGGTGAGCAGCGGGCGCGTGATCTCGCGGTATGGCGATTCCAGCACCTTCAGCGGCACCGTGACGCCGTACTGCTCCCAGGTGCGCTGGAGCTCGCGGGTTTCGGTGTCGTCGACGTTGACGGTGATCGCGGTCAGGGTGTCCGGGTGGGACGCCTTGGCGAAGGACAGGGCGCGCTGGGTGGGCTTGTGCAGGGTGGAGATCAGCACCAGGGCGTGGACCCTGCTCGGGAGGAGCGCGCCGGCCTCATCGGGTAGCAGTTCTTCCCGGATGCGCTGGTAGTGGCGCCGGATACCGATCATCACCAGATACAGGACCGGGATGGCGATGACGACGAGGTAGGCGCCGCCGGTGAACTTCGTGACGAGTACGACGACCAGCACGACACCGGTGAAGCCGGCACCGAAGGCGTTGATGAATCGGGCTCGCTGAACCCGCCGCCGCTGCGCTGTGGTCGTGGCTTCGCGGAGGTCGCGGTTCCAATGCCGGACCATGCCTGCCTGGCAGAGGGTGAACGAGGTGAACACCCCGATGATGTAGAGCTGGATCAGCCGGGTGGTGGAGCCGTCGAACGCGTAGATCAGCGCCCCGGCGACCACGGCGAGCAGGATGATGCCGTTGGAGAAGGTGAGCCGGTCGCCGCGGGTGTGCAGTTGCCGCGGCAGGTAGCGGTCCTGCGCGAGGATCGAGCCGAGCAGCGGGAACCCGTTGAACGCGGTGTTCGCCGCGAGGATGAGGATCAGCGCCGTCGTGACCTGGATGTAGTAGAACAGCACGCTGTGATCGCCGCCGAACACCGCGGCGGCGATCTGCGCGATGACGGTGCGCTGGGCACCGCCGTTGCAGTCGCCGGGGTAGCCGATGAGATCGCAGGTGTTCTCGGCGACGTGCACATGCGTGACCAGTGCGAGGATCGTGATCCCGCTGAACATGATGATCGACACGGCGCCCATCGCGCTCATCGTGCGGGCGGCGTTGAGGCCTTTCGGTTTCCGGAAGGCGGGGACCCCGTTGGAGATGGCCTCCGCCCCGGTCAGCGCCGTGCAGCCGGAGGAGAACGCGCGCAGGACAAGAAACGCCAGGGCCAGTCCGGACAGCCCGACCTGTTCGGCGTGGATGCCGAGGCCGGCGCTCTCGGCGACCGGGACGTGCCCCGACGCCGCGCGAGCCAGGCCGACCACGATCATGATCACTACCCCGGCCACGAACAGGTAAGTCGGTACGGCGAACGTGCGGCCGGACTCGCGGATACCGCGCATGTTCATCGCGGTCAGCACCACGATGAGCACGATATTGATCAGCACCCGGTAGGGGTTGAGCCCGGGAACGGCGGAGATGACATTGTCCACACCGGACGCGATCGACACCGCGACGGTGAGGATGTAGTCCACCAGCAAGGCCCCGGCCACGATCAGCCCGGCGGGGCGGCCCAGGTTGCGCGAGGCGACCTCGTACGAACCGCCGCCGCTCGGGTAGGCCTGCACCACCTGCCGGTACGACAGCACCACCACCACCAGCAGCACCACGACGGCAAGCCCCACCCACGGCGTCAGATGCAGGAACGCTGTCCCGCCAAGAGCCAACACGAGCAGGATTTCCTGTGTGGCGTAGGCCACCGACGACAGCGGGTCGCTGGCGAAGACCGGTAACGCGATCCGTTTCGGCAGCAGCTCGTGCTGGAGGTGGTCGCTGCGGAACGGGCGGCCCAGCACGAGGCGCTTGAGTACCGAGGTCGGTGATCCCACCTGCGCAGCGTAAGGACCACTGATCGCCCGGACAGCGGACGGCGGCATATAGATCTCGTCAAAATTCGGCGCCGGCACGTCGAGGCCGCGTCAGGAATTCGCCAAGCAGGCGGGGCCGCGCGCGGCCGAGACCTACGCTGTGCCGGACAGGCTCGACCGACGTTCGACCCAAGGACGGCGAGCACACCCGATGACCTCCGGCGCGGGCCTCGACCCCGTACTGGCACAGCTGGCCCGCCACCCGGTGACGCTGGATGCGCCCGGCCTCCTGGCTCAGGAACCCCTGACCTTGGCTGCCCTGAGCGCCCGGCTGCGCACCAGGCGCCGCACGGTCGAGGCCGCCCTGCGGGTGCTTGCCGCGCACGGCATGGTCAGCCGCCGCGACCAAGCCGGCAGCTGGGACGAGCGCGGCGCCGCGCCTGTGCTCTACCAGCTGACCCGGGCCGGCCAGGACCTCGACCGGCGACTTCAGCGGTTCGACACGCTCGTCGCGATCTACGAGCACCTGCTGTGTGGCGAGCCCAGCGAAGACTCGGCCCAGAGATAACCCGGCGACCGCCTTGGTGGACCTGCCAATCGCTGTCCTTGCTCAGGAGGGTCGCACGGACAGGTCGTGGTTGAACACGTCGAGCGGGTCCCAGGCCCGCTTGACTGCCTGCAGCCGGGGGTAGTTGTCCTTGTAGTACAGGGTGTGCCACGGCACGCCGGAGGTGTTGCGGGCGGGGTCGGCGAGATCGATGTCCGGATAGTTGATGTAGGCGCCGTCGCTCACATCGCCGCTGACCGGCGCGCCGCCGGTCGCCGCGAAGAGGTCCTCGTACAGGCCGCGGACCCATCCGATGTGGACACTGTCCTCGGCGGGATCGTTCCAGGACACCGAGTACTGCGCCTTGATGACCGAGTCGCGCTGTGGGATCGCGGTGGCGGAGGGCGCGACCGCGTTGATCGCGCCACCGTAGCTGGCGAGCAGGATCGAGGCGGAGGTGCCGGTGTAGTCGGTGTCCGTCAGGTGGTGGTAGATCGCCGAGAGCTGCGTGGCGGTGTAGCTCTTGCGCAGATACGACGACTTGTTCTTGACCCGTTTGCCCACACCGGCACCGAAATCGGCGAATCCCAGCCGGTTCTTCGCCAGCAGCCACGGCAGCGATCCGGTGGCCACCGCGGGCGCGACGCCGACGCCGTCGTTGATCGCGGCGGTGAACGAGTCCAGCTGGGCCTGCGCGTCGGACCGGGTGCCGTCCAGTTGCACGGTCACGGCGGGGTTGCCGGTCTTCACGTGGTTGAGCCACAGCGTCGCGAACAGCGAGGCGTAGGGCGACCCGGGGGCACTGTTCTGCTCGTGCCAGCCCGTGAAGTTGCCGATGAGGCGGGTGTAGGACGTCTCGTTCAGCGCGCTCCACGGCCAGCTCAGCTGACTGAACAGGATCGCGGCCGGTGGCTTCGGCAGAAGTGCGGCCGGGTCGGTGCCACTCGCGCCGGGTGAGCGCAGCCAGTAGCGGGTGACGACGCCGAAGTTCCCGCCGCCACCGCCGGTGTGCGCCCACCACAGATCGTGCCGGGGGTCCGCCGGATCCGAGGTGGCCACGACGGTCCGCGGTGTGCCATCGGAACCGACCACCACCACCTCGACGGCCGCGAGGTGGTCCACGACGAGCCCGAAAGCGCGCGACAGCGCGCCGTACCCGCCACCACTGAAATGACCGCCCGCGCCGACCTGGGGGCAGACCCCGCCCGGCACCGTGACACCCCAGCCCC
The DNA here is from genome assembly GCA_035547575.1 of Amycolatopsis sp. Taxonomy (GTDB): domain Bacteria; phylum Actinomycetota; class Actinomycetes; order Mycobacteriales; family Pseudonocardiaceae; genus Amycolatopsis_E. Next base: position 28,647 of record DASZUO010000034.1, read on the forward strand.
GGAACAGTGTGTCGTAGACCTGCCCGAGCGTCGCGCCCGCTTCGACCGCGAAGGCGTTGCGGCTGGCGTCGAAGTACACGCCGTCGAACTCGGCGAGGTCGATGACCAGGTCGATGGCGGGGTTGTTGACGAACGCCTCCAGGCAGTGCCCGCCCGAGCGGGCGGCGATGTGCTTGCTCGCCCGCAGGCCCTCCGCGACGGCCTGCTCGACCTGCCCGGCGGTACCGGCGAGGCGGTAGTAGTCGGGGCTGCCAAGGAACCGGTAGTTGTATCCGCCGGTGAGGCTGGCGTAGCGCGGATCGGCCGGACGGACGGTGACCGGGCCGAATCCGTTGCTGGGACCGGTGGCCGACGCCGGTCCGCCGCCGGCGAAAGCCGCCACGCCGATCGCGGTCGTGCCCGCCACGAAATCCCGTCTGGTCACTGTGCCCATCGACGACTCCTCTGTTCCCTTGCACGGCGGGGAAAACAATGCGCCGCGAACCTGGAGAGCCGCTGGAGTTTCGCTGGTTTTGCGCCGGGATTACGAAACGGCTTGTTCGAAAACGGCAAAAGATAAGATGAGAACATTTCACCTTGTCGGTTAGCTGATCAAAGGCATCCTGTCACTGTGGCGTAGTTCACAGCCCAGTAGGTGAACGGAATCTTCCGGTCCCCTAGGTGAAGGACTCTCCAACAGTAGAATTCGATGCGGTCTCCTTGCCGTCACCAGGAGGGAGGCGAGCACTACACGACGATCCAGTGTCCACGCGAGCGCGGGTCCACCCCATAGCGGTCGTTCGGGGGTAGGTCGCCGGCGGACCACGCGAGCAGAATCCACGACGCGCAGAGAGGTCTTCCTTGTACGAAAAGAAGTGGAGAAAAGATCGCGGCCGGCACTCCGTTGAGTTCTCGGAAATCAGGGGGTCTGAGAAAATGATGAGCTACGAGGTACTCGGGCCGCTGGCGGTCATCGACCACGGCGAGTCCTTCACACCCACCGCGCCCAAGCAACGACAACTGCTCGCCTTCCTGTTGCTCAACGCGAACACGGTGGTGTCGATCGAATCGTGTATCGCCGAACTGTGGGAGGACAACCCGCCCTCCAGCGCGGCGTCCACCTTGCAGACCTACGTCCTGCAGTTGCGGCGCCTGCTCGCGTCGCTGCCCTCGGTCGGCTCGGCGCCGTGCGCCAAGGACGTGCTCAAGACGCGGTCCCGCGGCTACCTGCTGCGCGTGGCGCCCAAGCAGCTCGACGTCGACGAGTTCAACGCCTACGCCGCGCGGGGACGGGAGGCCCTGACCCGCCGCGACGACGGCTGCGCGGCGCTGTTCTTCCGCCGTGCGCTGTCGGTCTGGCAGGGCGAACCACTCGCCGATGTCCAGGTCGGCCCCCGGCTGCGCGCGTGGACCGCGGGCCTGGAAGAGCGCCGCCTCGGCGCACTCGAACAGCGCATCGAAGCCGACCTCCGGCTCGGCATGCACCACGAGCTGCTCGCCGAACTCACCGCGCTCGTCGCGGCGCACCCCACACACGAGAACTTCCACGCGCAGATGGTGCTCGCGCTCTACCGCTGCGGCCGGCAGGCGCAGGCGCTGCAGGTGATCGCGCGGCTGCGTTCGGTCCTCAACACCGAACTGGGGCTCGAGCCGTCGGCCCGCATGCAGCAGCTGCACCATGCGGTGCTGACCTGCGACGCGCGGCTCGACGCTTCGGTGGAATGGCCGGAATCGGTGCTGTCGCTGGATCTGCTCGCCGAACGGCGGGGCGATCTCGCCGATCTGATGCCCGGGTTCGCCAAGTGCCTGGAAGGCTCCTCCGCCTGACCGCGGCGGGCCGCCCCGGCGCTCCGGGGCGGCCCGCCGTTCACAACGGGATGTTGCCATGCACACCGCGCGCCGGTGCCCGCTCGCGCAGCGCCCGCGCCACCGCGCCGCGCGTCCGGTCCGGTTCCACGACCTCGTCCACAACGCCGAGTTCGACCGCGGCGGCCACCCCGCCGGTCCCCCGCTCGTGCTCGGCGACCAGCCGTTCCTCCAGCGCCGCCCGGTCGGCCGCCGCGGCGAGCTCCCGCCGCCGCGGCAGTCGCACCGCGGCGGTCGCGCCCATCACGGCCACCTCCGCGTCCGGCCACGCGATCACGTGGTCCGCGCCGAGGCCGCGGCAGTTCATCGCGATGTAGGCGCCGCCGTAGGCCTTGCGCAGGATCACGGTCACCCTCGGGACGGTGGCCTCGGCGAAGGCATGCAACAGCTTCGCGCCGCGGCGCACCACCCCGCCCCATTCCTCCCTGACCCCCGGCAGATAACCGGGCACGTCGACGAGGACCACGAGTGGAACGCCGAATGCGTCGCACATGCGCACGAAACGGGCCGCCTTCTCCGCCGATTCCGAGTCCAGGCAGCCGCCCTTGCGGATCGGATTGGTGGCGGTCACGCCCACCGTCGCCCCGCCGAGCCTGCCGAGCGCAGTCACGATGTTGCGCGCTGGCGGGATCGACCCGCGCGGGTGCGCCCAGCAGCTCCGCGAGCGCCGCCGCCCTGTGCAGTGCGTCCACTTCGGACCGTGCGACCACGTGGGCGACGCCGCTGGTGCGCCCGTGCTGCGCTGGACCGCCGAGGCTGTCCGCGTCGATCTCCTCGCCGGTGACCTCGCGAATGATCCCGATGACCAGGGCCTCGGGCAGGATCCCCAGATCTCCGTCGTACCGGGCGCCGCCGCCGGTGGCGCTGCGTACGGGCCCGCGCTCACCGACGCCGGGTGCCCCCGGAATGCCACAGCCCCACGATGGACAACCCGGCCTCCAGCGCGTGCTCGTAGGCGGCGACGATGACATCGCAGTTGCCCGCCGACATCGCCCCGCACTGACCCGCGGGTCGAGCGTGCACACCGCGCACACCACGCCGCACAGCTGGGCGATGGCCCACACCCCGCCGTCCCGGTCCTGCCTCGGCACGACGGTGCCGGCGTCGGCCAGCGCGCTGATCCGCGCCAGCGGGGCACGCGCGTCCTGTTCGGTTCCCGCGACGGCGGTCATCACGCCCGCGCCAGTGCCGTGTTGACCCGGTCGAGCAAGGCGCGCGGGGTCTCGATCTCGTCGATGTCGTCGTCGCTGAGGGTCACTCCGTACTCGCGCGCGATGCGGGCGGCGGTCTCCAGCAGCGCCAGCGAGTCGTAACCCAGTTCGGCGAACGCGACGTCGAGGATGTCACCGTCGAGGTCGACCCCGTCGTCCTCGCCCGCGGCGGAACGCAGGATCTCCTTCAGGCCGTCGATGCTCAGTGTGCTCATGGTTTCTCACTCCTCGTTGTGCTTCGGACTGCCGGACAGGGGCGCACGCAGGATCAGCGCCGCGTTGAACCCTCCTCGACCCCGTGCCAGGACCAGCGCCGTGGACAGCTCGGCAGGCCTCGCGCGTCCCACGACGAGATCGATCTGGTGGGCGGGATCGGGCGCACGGACGTGCACGGTGGGCGGGATGGTCTGGTCATGCAGGCTCAGCAGCGCGGTGGCGGTGTCGAGACCTCCGGCGCCCGCGTAGAGCCGACCGGTGCCGGTTTTCGGGGCTGTGACAGGGACTCCGCCGACACCGAACAGGGTGGCGATGGCCGCGGCCTCCCGGCGGTCGGCGCCCGGACGGCCGGCGGCGTCGGCGAAGACCACGTCGACGTCAACCGGTTCGAGCCCGGCGTCGGCGATCGCGGCCTCTGCCGCGCGCAGCAGCCCGTTCGCGTCCTCGGCGCGAGGGTCGGGGTCGAAGGTCGCGGCGTAGCCCGCGATCTCGCCGAAGACGCGGGCACCCCGGTCGCGGGCGAACTCCGCGTCCTCCACCACCAGGATCGCCCCGCCCTCGGCGGGCACGTGCCCACCGGCGGCGCGGGTGAACGGCAGGTACGCCGCGTCCGGATGCCCGGACTCGCTGAGATCGCCGGTGCTGAGCTGCCCGGCGAGGCCCAGCGGGCACAGCGCGCTGTCCACTCCCCCGGTGACGACCGCGGGCGTGCCCTTGCGGACCTGCCGTCGCGCGACGCCGAGGGCGTCGAGCCCGCCTGCCTGATCGCTGACGATCGTCGCGCCGGGGCCGCGAAGCCCGTGGCGGATGGAGATCTGGCCGGTGTTGACGGCGTAGAACCACGCGAACGACTGGTATGCGCTCACGTGCTGCCCGCCGAGCTCCCACAGGTGCTGCAGTTCCCGCTGCCCGAAGTCGAAACCGCCCATCGACGACGCCGTGGCGATGCCGATGCCGAGGTCGGGCGCCTCGGCCGCGGTGAGCCCGCTGTCGGCCAGTGCCTCGGCGGCGGCCGCGAGCGAGAGCCGGGTGGAGTGATCGGTCTGCGGCAGCAGTCGCGAGGGCACGTGGTCCTCGGGCACGAACCCGCGCACCTCGCCGGCCAGCCGGACCGGGTAGGGAGCGGGGTCGAACCGCGTGATGGGGCCGATCGCGGATTCTCCCGCCGTCGTGGCGCGCCAGTAGGCCTGCGTGCCGATGCCGGTCGGTGCGACGACGCCGATCCCGGTGACGACCGCGCTCGTCATGCCGCCACCTCGACGGACGCGGCAAGCCGCGGCAGTGTCACCACGTCGGCAAGCACGGTGCTCGACGATTCGCTCGCAAGCTCGCTCATGCCGCCGTCCTCTCCGGTGCCGTCAGGACCACCGCGCTCTGGAAGCCGCCGAAGCCACTACCGACGCTGAGCACGGTGTCCACCGTCTGCTCGCGTGCGGTGAGCGGCACGTAATCGAGATCGCACGCGGGATCGGGCTCGTGCAGGTTCGCGGTGGGCGGGACCACGTCGTGCTCGATCGCGAGCGCGCACGCGGCCAGTTCGAGCGCGCCGATCGCGCCGAGCGAATGACCGATCATCGACTTGATCGAGCTGACCGGGACGCGGTAGGCGTGCTCACCGAGGCTGCGTTTGAAGGCGGCCGTCTCGTGGCGGTCGTTCTGCTTGGTGCTGGAGCCGTGCGCGTTGACGTAGTGCACGTCCTGCGGCGCGACGTGGGATTCGTCGAGGGCGAGCCGGATCGCTTCGGCCATCTCGACGCCGTCGGTACGCAGTCCGGTCATGTGGTAGGCGTTGCAGCGCGTGGCGAAACCGGCTACCTCGGCATAAACGCGAGCGCCCCGGCGCCGCGCGTGCTCGGCCTCTTCCACGACGAGGATCGCCGCTCCTTCGCCGAGCACCAGCCCGTTGCGGGTCCGGTCGAACGGGCGGGAGGCGTGTTCGGCGTCGTCGTTGCGCGGCGAGGTCGCCTTGATCGCGTCGAAACAGGCGAGCGTGATCGGCGAGATCGGGGCGTCGGTGCCGCCGGTGACGACGACGTCGGCGCTGCCCTCCCGGATCAGGTCGAGCGCGTGGCCGATCGCGTCGAGGCCGGAGGTGCACCCGTCGGAAACGACCGCGACCGGTCCGCGGGCCCCGGTCAGCCGCGCCAGCTCGACGGCCATCGAGCTGGGCACGAAGTGGTCGTAGAGCTCCCGCACGGCGTAGTCCGGGTCGACGAGCCAGTCGCGGCCGCCGTCGGAGAGCACCACGTATTCGCGCTCCATCGCAGTGGTGCAGCCGACCGCCGTGCCCAGCGCGACTCCTGTCCGTTCGCCCGGCAGGGCGGCCACGTCGAGGCCGCTGTCCTCGATCGCTTCCCTCGCGGCGACGACGGCGAACTGGGCGGCGCGGTCGAGCCTGCGGGTCTCCTGCGGGCTCAGCCCGTTGGCGGCCGGGTCGAAGCCGACCTCGGCCGCGATCCGCGACCGGTACGGCGACGCGTCGAACAGCGAGATCGGCGCCGTGGCGGACACACCGTCGGTCAGCTGTTTCCAGTACGCCGGGACTCCGATGCCGCCTGGCGCGACGGCGCCGAGTCCGGTGATGACTGCTCGTCTGGTCATGTCAGAAGGGCCTCACTGGTCGGGATGGCGGTCGCGAAGATGTCCGCGACCGTGGTGGCGAACTGCGTCGTGTCGCCTCCGGCGCGAGCCGGGAGCAGGGCGAGCGCGCGGGATCCGGCCGCGCGCACCGCGGAGTTGCGACGGGCCACCGCGGTCAGGCTCTGGCCGGGTCCGCTTTCCACGAACAGGTGCGGGCCGGTTCCCGCCGCGGCTGTGACGGCGTCGGCGAAGTACACCGGCCGCGCGGGCTGCGCGGCCCAGAACGTGGGATCTGTCGCTTCGGCGTCGGTGAGCAACCGTCCCGTGTAGCCGGAGTAGACCGGCAGCCGCGGCGGGGACAGCCGCAGCCGCCGCAGCGCCGGCAGGGCCCGGTCGGCGTAGGGGGCGAGAATGGGACTGTGGAAGGGATTGTGGGTTCGCACTGGCCGGACGGTGAACCCGGCTTCGCGCAGCCGGCGCGTGGTTTCCGCGAGCGGGCCGGTGAGCCCGGCGAGCATGATCTGCCGGGCGGCGTTGACGGCGGCGACGTGCACCTCGCCGGTCAGGTACGGCTTGACCTCGGCGACCGACGCGGCGACCGCGGCCATTCCGCCGGCCGGCGCGTCCGCGAGCTGTGCCACACGTTCGGCCAGTAACTCCGCGGCATCGGACAGGCGGAACACCCCGGCGATCACCGCGGCGACGACCTCGCCGACGCTGTGCCCGGCCAGTGCCACCGGCTCGATGCCTTCGCCGCTCAGTGCGGTGGCCAGCGCGTAGCCGATGGCGAACAGCAACGGCTGCGAACGGCGCAGGTCGTCCAGCGGTGTCCGCGGTTCCTCGCCGAGCCAGTCGGCGCGGATGCGCTGTCCTTCACTGCCCCAGAGCGCGAAAACCTCGTCCAGCGCGACACAGAACCCGTCGTGTCCGTGGTAGAGATCCACCGCCATCCTCGGGTGCTGCGCACCCTGACCCGGCACCAGCAGGACGACCGATCGCGTCATGCCCACCTCCGATTTCCCGTTCCGGTCAGCAAAGGCTGCCCCGCGCCGCTGGCGAATCGCTGGAATCCAGGCAGGGAGGCGATCAGCGCGCATTCCACCGCGACTCCAGCGGCCGGCGCGACGATCGACGGCGCCAGGCGGTGCCGCGCGATCCGCCATCGCCCGGCAGCGGGGCCGAACCGGGCCGCCACGAGCCGCCGGTCGAATCGCCACGAACGAACACGGCCGGCGGCCGCCGCCGAACACGACGGGGAGAACAGTGCGGACCGAAGATCTTTACCTCGCCGCCGTGTCGAGTGCGCTTCCCGCGCGCGAGCGCACCGCGGACGCCGTGGCGTCCGGGCGATGTGACCGCCGGACCGCGGACCAGAGCGGCATTGTCTCGGTCTCGGTTTCCGATGCGGCCGCACCTGCGGAGCTCGCGGCGGAGGCCGCGGTGCGGGCGCTGAAGCGGTCCGGTGTGCCGCCGGCGGAACTGCGGATCGTGCTGCACGCCGACGTGAACTACCAGGGGCACGACTTGTGGGCGCCCGCGTCGCACGTCCAGCACACCGTGGGCGGAAGTCGTTGCCCTGCGGTGGAAATCCGGCAGCTGTCCAACGGCGGGATGGCCGGTCTCGAACTCGCCGCGCACGTCCTGTACGGGCAGGAGGCGTCCGCCGCCGCGCTGATCACCACCGGCGACACGTTCGGTCTGCCCGGGTTCGACCG
>DASZUO010000035.1:0-9754 GCA_035547575.1 Amycolatopsis sp.
GACGCGATCGAGCGCATCGTCGCCGAGCCGTTGGAGGGCACGAAGGTGCGCCCGCTCCAGGTACTCGGCGCCGCTCGTGACGACCGTGCCGTCGGCGTTGGACAGCAGCGGCCGCACCGGGTCGCCCGGCGTGATCCCGGCGGCGTGCTCGCGCAGCGCCTCCTCCGCCGGGGCCATGTAGGCGGTGTGGAAGGCGCCCGCCACCTTCAGCTGGCGGACCTTCGTGCCCTCCATCGGCTCGGCGACGATGCGCTCGATCGCGTCCGCGGCACCCGAGGCCACGATCTGCCCCGCGCCGTTGCGGTTCGCGGCGGTCAGCCCGTGTCCGGCCAGCCACTCGACAACCTGCTCCGGGTCGCCCAGCATGACGGCGGCCATGCTCGTCGGCTCCATCGCGCAGGCCTTCGCCATCTCCGCACCGCGCACGGCGGCCAGCGCGACCGCGTCCTCGGCGGACAGCACGCCCGCGATGGCCGCTGCCGCCAGCTCGCCGACCGAGTGCCCGGCCACGGGTCCGTCAGCGGGTACCTGCGGCAGTTCCTCGTACGCCAGCAGCGCGAGCGCGACGATCAGCGGCTGGGCGATCGCGGTGTCCTGGATCGTCTCGGCGTCGGCCTCGGTGCCGAGGTGCACCAGGTCGAGGCCGGCGCGATCGGACCAGCGCTCGAGCTTCGCGCGCGTACCGTCCACTTCGAGCCACGGGGAGAACATGCCCGGGGCTTGCGAGCCCTGTCCGGGGGCGAGCAGTGCTGTCACATCTCCCAGGGAACACGGTGCGCCCGTGAAACCGGGATGCCGTTGCTCACCAAGTCCATGCGGCGAATTTGTGGACACCCTCCAAAGGCGGCCGCCACGTGCCCCAACCCAGCACCCATCACCTTGTACGGTTCGCGCAGGGCGGCAGTGACGCCCGTCACCACAGGCCGCGCGCGCGGGCGAGCCTGCCCACCATGAGCGCGATCCGGAGCACCAGCGCGTCGCGCGGTTCGGTCGCGTTGCGGCCGGTCAACTCGGCGGCGCGGCGCAGCCGGTAACGGACCGTGTTGGGGTGCACGAACAGCGTCTTCGCGCACGTCTCGAGCACGCCCCCGGACTCCAGGTACGCCTCCACGGTCTGCAGCACCGTCGGGCCGGCCGCTTCGAGCGGCTGGGCGATCTGCTCGATGAGCAGGCGTTCGGCGTCCGCGTCCCCGGAGAGCGCGCGCTCGGGCAGCAGGTCGACGGAGCGGACCGGCCGCGGCGCGGCGGGCCACCCGACGACGGCACGCAGTCCGGACAGGGCTTCCCCGGCGCTGCGGTGTGCCTCGGCCAGGCTGGACACGGTCGGCCCGGCGACCACCGGGCCCTCACCGAAGGCGACGGACAGCTTGCCCAGCATCTCGTCGTTGTCGGTGGGTCCGGCCACGACGATGATGAGCCGCGAGCCCTGCACGGACAGCAGTACCGGACGGCCCAGGCGGGCGGCGAGCCTGCGCACGTCGAACACGACGCTCGGGGGATCGTCGGAGGACGGGCGGCCGACCACCACGGTCGCGGTCGCGGACGGTTCCCAGCCGAGCGCGGCGGCGCGGGAGAGCACGGCTTCCTCGGCGTCGCCACGCACGATCCCGTCGACGACGAGCGCCTCCAGGCGGGCGTCCCAGGCGCCGCGGGCCTCGGCGGCGGCGGCGTAGGAGTTGGCCGTGGCGAACGCGATCTCCCTGCCGTAGCGCAGAATGCCCTCGATCAGTGCGGCGCGCTCGGCCTCGGTGGCGGCGAAGGAGGGGAGTTCCTGCTCGAAGACCTCGATCGCGAGCCGGACCAGCCCGACGGCCTGACGGAGCCCGATCCAGCGGGAGAGCTCCTGGGGCGCGCTGCGGAAGGCTTCCGTGGTGAGCTTGAGCGCTTCCTGCGAGTCCCGCAGCCAGTCGACGAAGCCCGCGGCGCCGGTCTGGGTGATCATCAGCACGCTGGCGCGCTGGTCGGCGGGCAACCGCCCGAACCAGGGCAGGCGCTGTTCCATCGCGGCCACACTGGCGGAGGCCAGCCGCCCGGATGCGCGTTCGAGCCCGCGCAGCGTCTTCGCGGACAGCCCGTGATGCTTCGGCGCCGGCCGGGCGTTGGTCTGGGTCATGGTCTCTCGATCGTACGTGGGCACCCACGGCCTGAACGGAGGCCAGTCGACGCACGCCGGTCACCCCGGGAAAGAAACCACGCCACGTGGTGAGAAGCTCGCGCCGTAGGGGCTCGGCGCCAGGAGCTGTCGCGAACCGCGAATATAAGAGGCCGCCCGGCTCTGGCCGGGCGGCCTCATCTCCCCGGTCCCCACCGGTAGGTCCACTATGGACCTTGTGGATCATCGAGCGCTACCCGTCTCACCCGAAAGTGCAATGCTGGTCAAGACCATTGCCCCGGATGTCTACCCAGGGTGAGCTCTCAGCCGAGTCGCTCCCTGAGATGAATCGTCACCTCGTCGCCTTCCTTCTTGCCCAGTGCCCGCCGCACGTCGGCCTTCACCGGCAGTTTGTGCGTGCCGTCGCCGAGCGCCATGAACGAACTGCCGAACTCCAGCCCGTCGATGGTGCCGCGGACCTTCACGAGCCCGCGCGTGCCGAAGAACTCGGCCGAGCCGGGCATCACGACGTAGGTCCAGCCGCCTTTGGCTGGGCTCTTCTGCAGGACCGCGCTGAACTGCTTGTCCAAGTCACTCATACCGGAACAGACCGTCCCGAGGCCGGAAACTCATCGTCAATGGCGGGCCGGTTTCGGCAGGTCTCGCAGGGCCACGAAACCCGCCGTGAACTGGACCCGCCGCAGCGGGACCAGCACCTCCGGCACCGGCACCGCGCGGGAGAGGCGGATGCCGAGGTCATGCGCTCTCCTTCGTCGGGCGGTCCTTCGTGGGGTTCTCCTTCGTGGAGCTTTCCTGCGTGGGGTTCTCCTTCGTGGGGGCGCCGGCCAGCCGGTCCATGACCCCGCTCCAGCGGCTGCGACGGCCGGCGGGGAACCGCTCTCGCGCGCGCTCGTACTTGCGGGAGCCGGTGGGATAGCGCTTGCGTGCCCACGGGGAAGTCGGTTTCGCCAGCCGGATCGCGGCCACGACCGCGACGGGCGTCACGATCAGCCCGAGCACGCCCGAACTGGTCTTGCCCTTGAGGATCGCGGCGAGCGCGAAAAAGATGTTGACGACCACGGTGATGGCGAACGACATGCGGCCCTCGCCCGCGGTGTCGTCGAACGGCCGGGCGCCGAGCACGAGCAGTAAGCCGATCAGCGCGGAGACGAACACCGCGTCGACGGATTTGCGGCCCTCGTCGGTCCAGTAGACGTCGTCCAGGTACAGCCACAGCGCGAACTCGTCGAGCGTCAGTGCCGCACCGGCGCCGAAGACCGCGGCGAGAACGTGCTGCCACGGGAAGCCGGGATCGTAGGCGAACTCGACGGTGCCGGCGATGAGGAGCAGGAAGATTCCGTACACATGGTGGTGCACGTGGATCCCGCCGACACTGGCGTCGCGGAACGGCCCCCGCCCGGCCCTGATCAGCCGGACGATCGTCCTCGTCACCGCGAACGTCAGCACGAAGGCGGCGAACATCCACAGGATCGCCCCGCGGCTCAGCTCGACGCTGAACGAGATGTCGGGACCGGCGGCCCACATGGCGGCTCCTCGAAGACACGACGATCTTCGAGAGTCGCTCGAAACCGGGCACCGCCGGTAGGGGCAAAAGACCTGCCCCGTTCGGACCAACGCAACGCGGTTGAAGGACCCTCATGGCGTCCAGCGGCCACGAGGGTCCTTCACTACCGGTCAGGCGTTGCCGGAGTCCGACAGCTGGGGTCCGGCTGCCGTCACGTCGTCTATGCGGTACCGGCGCGTCGCCTCGACGACCTTCGACTGGTCCAGCTCGCCGCGGCGGGCCAGGCCGGTCAGCGTGGCCACCACGATCGACTCGGCGTCCACCAGGAAGTGGCGCCGCGCCGCGGGCCGGGTGTCGGAGAAGCCGAAGCCGTCCGTGCCCAGCGTGATCATGTCGGCTGGCACCCACGGGCGGATCAGGTCCGGCACCGCGCGCATCCAGTCCGACACCGCCACCACCGGCCCGGCCGCGCCACGCAGCGTCTGCGTCACGTACGGCACCCGCGGCTCGTCACCCGGGTTCAGCAGGTTGTGCCGGTCCACCTCGACGGCCTCGCGACGCAACTCGCCCCACGACGTGGCCGACCACACCGACGCCCGCACACCCCAGTCGTCGGCCAGCATCCGCTGGGCCTTCAGCGCGTCCGGCATCGTGACACCGGAGACCAGGATCTGCGCCTGCGGGCCGCTGCCCTCGGGCGCCGCCGCGTAGCGGTACAGGCCCTTGAGCAGGCCCTCGACGTCGAGGTTCGGCGGCTCGGCGGGCTGCTGGTACGGCTCGTTGTAGATGGTGAGGTAGTAGAAGACGTTCTCGCCGTTGCCGTCCGGCCCGGTCTCGCCGTACATCCGGCGCAGCCCGTCGCGCACGATGTGCGCGATCTCGAACGACCACGCCGGGTCGTAGGACACCACGGCCGGGTTGCCTGCCGCCAGCAGCAGCGAATGTCCGTCGGCGTGCTGCAGGCCCTCACCGGTCAGGGTCGTGCGGCCGGCGGTGGCGCCGAGGACGAACCCGCGCGCCATCTGGTCGGCCGCCGCGTAGAGGCCGTCGCCGGTGCGCTGGAACCCGAACATCGAGTAGAAGATGTAGATCGGGATCATCGGCTCGCCGTGCGTGGCGTAGGACGTGCCAACCGCCGTGAACGACGCCGTGGAGCCCGCCTCGTTGATGCCCTCGTGCAGCAGCTGCCCGTGCTCGGACTCCTTGTAGGCGAGCATCAGGTTGGCGTCCACCGACGTGTAGGTCTGCCCGTGCGGGTTGTAGATCTTCGCTGTCGGGAACATCGAGTCCAGACCGAACGTACGGGCCTCGTCGGGGATGATCGGCACGATCCGCTGGCCGATCTCGCCGTCCTTGGCCAGTTCGCGCACCAGCCGGACGAACGCCATCGTGGTGGCGACCTCCTGCTTGCCCGAGCCCTTGCGCACCGCCTCGTACACCTTGTCGCCCGGCAGCACCAGCGCCTTGGCGCGGTTGGGCCGCCGGTCGGGCAGGAACCCGCCCAGCGCGCGGCGGCGGCCGATCATGTACTCGATCTCCGGCGAGTTCGTGCCGGGGTGGTAGTACGGCGGCAGCTTGGGGTTCCGCTCCAGCTCCTGGTCACTGATCGGGATGCGCTGGGCGTCCCGGAACAGCTTGAGGTCGTCGAGGGTGAGCTTCTTCATCTGGTGCGTGGCGTTGCGGCCCTCGAAGGACGGGCCGAGGCCGTAGCCCTTGATCGTGTGCGCCAGGATCACCGTCGGCTGACCGTGGTGCTCCATCGCCGCCTTGTACGCCGCATACACCTTGCGGTAGTCGTGGCCGCCGCGCTTGAGGTTCCAGATCTCGGCGTCGGTGAGGTCCTTGACCAGCTCCTTGGTGCGCGGGTCGCGGCCGAAGAAGTGCTCGCGCACGTAGGCGCCGTCGTTGGCCTTGTAGGTCTGGTAGTCGCCGTCCGGAGTGGTGTTCATCACATTGACCAGCGCGCCGTCGCGGTCCGCGGACAGCAGCGCGTCCCACTCCCGGCCCCAGATGACCTTGATGACGTTCCAGCCCGCGCCCCGGAAGTAGGCCTCCAGCTCCTGGATGATCTTGCCGTTGCCGCGGACCGGGCCGTCGAGGCGCTGCAGGTTGCAGTTGATGACGAACGTGAGGTTGTCCAGGCCCTCGCCGGCGGCGACGTGGATCAGCCCGCGCGACTCCGGCTCGTCCATCTCGCCGTCACCCAGGAACGCCCACACGTGCTGGTCGGAGGTGTCCTTGATGCCGCGGTCACGTAGGTAGCGGTTGAACCGCGCCTGGTAGATGGCGTTCATCGGGCCGAGGCCCATCGAGACGGTCGGGTACTCCCAGAAGTGCGGCATCAGCCGCGGGTGCGGATACGACGGCAGCCCGCCGCCTTCGCCGGCGTGCGACAGCTCCTGGCGGAACCCGTCGAGCTGCTGCTCGGACAGGCGACCCTCGAGGAAGGCGCGGGCGTAGATGCCGGGGGAGGCGTGACCCTGGATGTAGATGTGGTCGCCGCCGCTGGAGTGATCCTTGCCACGGAAGAAGTGGTTGAAGCCGACCTCGTACAGGGCAGCCGAGGACGCGTAGGTGGAGATGTGACCACCGACACCCACGCCCGGACGCTGCGCGCGGTGCACCATGATCGCCGCGTTCCAGCGGATATAGGCCCGGTAGCGGCGCTCGACCTCCTCGTCACCGGGGAACCACGGTTCCTTCTCGGTGGGGATCGTGTTGACGTAGTCGGTCGCGGTCAGCGGGGGTACGCCGACGTTGCGTTCACGAGCGCGTTCCAGGATCCGCAGCATCAGGTAGCGGGCCCGCTGCTGGCCACCACGGGCCAGCGCGTCGTCGAAGGAGTCGAGCCATTCGGCGGTCTCCTCCGGGTCGATGTCGGGCAGGTGCGCGGCCAATCCGTCGCGGATGACGCGTACGCGCGCGGGTGCCTCCTGCTGGCGGGCACCCGTGCCGGCGGCCTGGTCGTTCTGGGGGGCCAAGGGATCTCCTCGCCGGTTGTCAGTTCGCCGTGCGAGGTACGGTTTGCCTCCCGCACCTCGCCAGCCATGGTCGTCCTTTTCCGGGGCCCCGTCATCGCTACTCGGCGGTAACGTTTGCCCACCTCACAGCGCTGTTCGCATACTGCTTACGCGCACGCGCGCGCGAGGCACCACCAGCCTATGTCGCGCCGGTGAGCCGTGTCCGGGCGCAGGTCGATTTGTGGTCGCGGGGAGTGCCGTCGTGCCCGTACGCTGCGAAACGACTTGGCACCAGATCCGGTGTGGACGGTTGCGCCACGGGCCGCGGGCGTGTTCGCTAGCTCCATCCGTGTATTCGAGTGGGCGCGAGCAGCGTCCACCCGCCCTAGTTGGAGGAGTGAAAGCAGTGGTCGCCGCTGGAGACGCTGACTACAGCAGCGTCGCCGAGAGGCTTGGGATCAAGCCGGACATGGTTGTTCAGGAGGTCGGCTGGGACGAGGACGTCGACGACGACCTGCGCGCCGCGATCGAAGAACACATCGGCGGTGGCATCCTCGACGAGGATGCCGACGAGGTCATCGACGTCGTGCTGCTGTGGTGGCGCGAAGACGATGGTGACCTGGTCGACGCGAGCCTGGTCGCGCGCACGCCCCTGGACGAGAGCGGCGTGATCTGGGTGCTCACCCCGAAGACGGGGCAGCCAGGGCACGTCGAGCCGAGCGACATCGCGGAGGCCGTGCCGACGGTCGGGTTGTCGCAGACGTCCAACATCAGCGTCGGCCCGAACTGGGCAGGCACGAAGCTGGTCTCACCGAAGTCGAAGTCCAAGCGCTGACCACCGGCACGATAAGGTGAGCAGGGAAGACTTTGACGACGACTCGGAGAGGTACCTCGTATGGCGGTCGAGGTCGGCGCACAGGCGCCGGATTTCACACTCAACGACTACAACAAGCAGGCCGTGACGTTGTCGTCCTTCCGGGGCGACAAGCCGGTGCTGCTTGTGTTCTACCCGTTCGCCTTCAGCGGCATCTGCACCGGTGAGCTGTGCCAGCTGCGCGACGAGTTCGGCGACTACGAAGGCAAGGGCGTGCAGGTGCTCGGGGTGTCGGTCGACACCCCGTTCTCCCTGAAGGCCTGGGCCGAGCAGCAGGGGTACCAGTTCCCGCTCCTGTCGGACTTCTGGCCGCACGGCGAGGTCGCCAAGGCCTACGGCGTGTTCAACGACGCCGCCGGTCTCGCCGTCCGCGGCACCTTCCTCATCGACACGGAAGGTGTGGTCCGCTTCGCCGAGGTGAACCAGCCGGGCGAGGCCCGCAACCAGGAGGCGTGGAAGAAGGCCGTGGCGGAACTCGCCGCCTGATTTTCCTTCCGGTGGCATCCGGGGTCTCGGGTGCCACCGGCCGGGGCGCATAGCTCAGCGGTAGAGCACCTCCCTTACAAGGAGGTGGTCGCAGGTTCGATCCCTGCTGCGCCCACCAGGCAAAAACACTCTCTGGTCGCAAGATCGACTAGAGGTGTACAGCTGCGCGGTTAGACCGGACGTTGCAAAACACCCCCACGTCGGCGCGCAACGTGACTTCGCGGAACCGGGCATGGTGCTCGCTTCTACGGCCGCGGCAGACCGGCCTCGTCGTAGTCGCGACGCGCCTGATCAACGCGGTCCAGGTTCGTGGCGGCCCAGCGCGACAGCGTCGCGAACAGCGGGCCGAGGCTGTCGCCGAGCTCGCTGATCTCATACTCGACCCGGGGCGGGACCTCGGCATGGTATGTGCGCGTGATCAGGCCGTCGCGTTCTAGCTGACGCAGACGCTGGGTGAGGACCTTCGGAGTGATCGTGCCGATCCGCCGCTGCAGCTCGACGAACCGTTGCCTGCCATGGTGGTTGAGCGTCCACAGGATCGGCGTGGTCCAGCGGCTGAACACGATGTCGACAACCGGCGAGATCTCGCACGCGGAATCCCGCACTGCCGTGGGCTCGGTCACGATCGCCTCCCGGTCCAATACTTTCTTCTAGGTACCTACTATACCGCCGTTGCTAGCGTCAACGGCATGATCGTGATTACCGGAGCAACCGGAAATGTCGGACGGCCGCTGGTGCAGGCGCTCGCGGCCATGGGAGAAGAAGTAGTGGCGGTGTCGCGGAACATCACCGCCGAGGACGTCCCAGCGGGAGTCCGCGCCTGGCAAGCAGATTTGGCCGAACCGGCGAGCCTGAAGGCCGCATTCGACGGCGCTGAGGCGGTGTTCCTGCTGACTTCGGGCGGTTTCGCGGGCAACGCCGACCTCGGCGAGACAATGGACATCGTGCGGACCGTGGGGGTGCGCCGGGTGGTTTTGCTGTCGTCGCAGGGCGTCAGCACCGGCCATCACCCCTCGACACTGGAGGACATCGTCACCGCGTCGAGTCCGGAGTGGACGATCTTGCGTCCGGGCAACTTCGCCTCGAACGCGTTGCAGTGGGCGGAAGGCATTCGCACACGCCGGACCGCCGCGGCGCCGTTCGGGGACGTCGCATTGCCCGCCATCGACCCCGCGGACATCGCCGACGTCGCCGCGGCCGTCCTGCGCGAGCCCGGACACCACGGCAAGATCTACGCGCTGACCGGGCCCGCCCCGATCTCGCCGCGCGAGCAAGCCGCAGTGATCGGTGAGATCGTGGGAGAGCCGGTCACATTCGTGGAACTGACCCGCGCCGAGGCGAAGGCCGCGATGCTGCGGTTCATGCCCGAGCAGATCGCGGACACGAGCCTGGACATCCTCGGCACGCCACCCGCGCAGTTCCGGCAAGTCAGCCCCGACGTCGAGAAGGTGCTGGGCCGCCCGCCGCGCTCGTTCGCCGACTGGACAGCCCGCTCCGCCGTCGCCTTCAGGTAGCCGAAGAGGTGGTCGCCGCCGTCCGGCCGAGCACGATTCAGTGCACGCCGCCCTCCGACCGACCGCCAGGGCCTTTCGACCTTTCCACCGCGAAAACGATCCCGCAGAAGCCCAAAACCAGGACCGACAGCGTCACCCCCACCTGAACACGGCGTGTCACCTATCAGTCGAAGTCGCACACGCTGCGGTGTTACCGCATGGCCTGCGGCGGGTCTCTCCATCGACGGCCAGCCAGTTTCTCGCCCAGGGGTGTCAGCTCACCGTCGCGGGCCAACAGGAGCGGCAGCGCCCGACGCAGAACCT